>NZ_JASKYR010001259.1:0-1349 GCF_041028215.1 Streptomyces flavofungini | reverse complement strand
GGCGTACGGACACCGCTGGCGCGCCACGCCGCCACGGCCAGGCCCGCCGACACCGCCGCGCCCACGGCCGCCCAGCCGATCACCACGGCCGGGGCGAGCGCGGAGGCGGTGAGGAAGTAGCACCCGCTCCGGGACAGCCCGCGGCCAGGGCGAGCGCGGCGGCGACGACGGCCTGGGCCCGCGCGGTGGAGACGTGCGCGCGCCACACGTGGTGCTCCCCGGTGACCTGCATGACCGTGCCGCGCCAGAAGGCGAGTTCGACGTGATCGCCGGTGCTGAACCGCTGCGCCGCCTCCCGTGAGACATCGGCCCGCGCCAGCGGACGCTCCCGGGTGAAGTACAGGTGGCTGCTCTGCCTGGTGCCGTTGACATCGATGCGCGCGATCACCCCCGGCAGGGTGGTCACACACTCCGGGTCGGCCGTCCGGCCCGAACCCCGGACCGTGTCCCGGGCCGCTTCGCCGGTGCAGGGAGCGGCCGACCGCCACGCCCGTTCGTCCGCCGCCGTGCCCGGCAGGGACCAGGCGGCGACGCCCGCGCCCGCGAGCAGCAGCACGCACAGGGCGAGCGGGGCGGCCAAGCCTCCGTACCCCGCGGTGCGCCGCGTGAGGACGGGCAGGTGGTCCGACTCCGGGGTGCCGTACTGCCGCAGCAGTGCGCGCAGCGCGGCCACCCGCTCGTCGAACTCCGGGTCGTGGGCCGAGGCGGTGAGCGGCATGGGCAGCAGCCACCGGCGGCCGTCGCGCAGCGCCACGCTCACCCGGCGGGACGTGCCGTGACGGTGCTCCCTGTGCAGGACGCGGATATCGGCGACGGCACTCCACGGCACGCTCCGGCGGCGCAGCGGCGTCCGGTGGCGCAGGCCGTACGCGTCAGCACTGACCCGTACGGTCACCCAGTACCACGCCGCGAGACCGGACAGCGCGAGCAGCGAACCCACGACGAGCCATCCGTCCACCACCCACCCCGCGGTCGCGAGCCGCAGCACGGTGCCGCCCGCGCCCACGACACCGAGGCCCACGAGGAACCACAGGGAGCGGCTGCGCGGCGGACGGTGACTCACTTCGGTGGCACGGGTCATGCGGGGCATCGTGCCAGCGGCCGCCGTGGACCCGCGCGGGTGCCGTGAGGCAGTCTTCGGGCCCCGTAGGCTGCCGACTTCTGACGGCGGCACGGCCACGGCGCCGCTTTCACCGCATCCTGGGATGCGTCCTGGGATTTCCGCCGGACACCTGCCGCCGTACGAACGTCCGCAGTGTCGTCTACTGGCCGATGCCCCGGCACGCGGTCATGGTCGCCGGGTCGGCCACGCCGTCGGCCATGTCGCAGACGAGGTCCATCCGGTAGGA
>NZ_JASKYR010001258.1:0-1453 GCF_041028215.1 Streptomyces flavofungini | reverse complement strand
CCTGATCGCCGAGGCGGAGGAGGCCCCCGAGGTCGGCAAGGGGTGCAAGCTCTCGGACGGCGAGTGGGTCTCCCCGTACGACAACCAGGAGGTCTCCGACCAGAAGAAGCTCGACGTCGTGCAGGCGGTCCCGCTCGGTGAGGCCTGGAGCTCCGGCGCCTCCGCCTGGCCCGCCGAGCGCCGCGAGGCCTACGCCAACGACCAGGGCGCGCCCGCGACCCTGACCGTCGTCACCACCCGAACCGCCCGCTCCCGGGGTGCCCAGGACCCGGCCGAGTGGCTGCCGCCGCTGTCCTCCGCGCACTGCCGCTACCTCGCCGACTGGATCGGCACCAAGCTGCGCTGGGACCTGGCCGCCGACCCGGCCGAACTCGACGCCATCGCGGTGTTCGCGACCGGTGAGTGCAGGAGGACCTCGGTGATCTACACCGCCGTGCCGTAGCGCCGCCGCCGGTGTGCGGGGGCGGCCCGGGGGTGTCGTCCTCAGGGCTGCCGCCGCACCGGCAGCCGCTCCTCCCGGTAGGGGCGCAGACCGCGCTTCTTGTAGTTGCCGAGGGCGTGCGGATGGTCCGTGTCGCAGGTGTGCAGCCACACCCGGCGGGCGGCCGGGGCGTCGAGAGGCTCGGTCGCCCAGGCCTGGCGCAGGCCCAGGGTGAGGGCGTAACCCCCGAGTCCGCGGCCCACGTGGTGGGGGAGCAGCCCGAACGCGACGATCTCGACGTCGCCGTCGGCCTGCGGTTCGAGGTAACTGACGCCGATGGGCTCCTCGTCGAGGGTGACCACCCAGAACTGACGCAGCGGCCGGGCCGCCAGGTGCGCGTCCCACTCCTCCTCGCGGCGGCTGGCCGCACGCCAGTTGTGCGGCTCGCCGACCCCCGCGTGCACGCTGCGGACCAGCGGTGAACCCGGGTCGAGGCGCAGCAGCCCGAGTCCGGGGACGGCCGGTGCGGGGCGCAGATCGTCCGGGTCGGTCATTTCCAGGTACGTGATGATTCTTTCCTCGGTCTTCTCCACCGGCCGAGGCTATCGGCGGGACCCGGTCACCCGGCAAGGAACGCGCGCGCCCTCAGCGACACGGCGTCGTCACCGAGCAGGTCGTTGTGTGCGACGCGGCCCGCGGCGTGCTGGGCCGCGGGCAAGGGGCCCTGCGTGGTGTGACGTTGGGGTCACCGTCGCGTCGTGCCGCCGCTCTCGTACCCCTCCAGCGCCGCCAGCAGCGGGGCCACCCCGTCCTCCCGGCGCAGCTTCGCGGCCACGGCGGTGGCGCGACGCCGGTAGCCGGGGTCGCTGGTGGCCTCGGTCAGGGCTTCGGCGAGACGGTGCGGGGTGGTGAACCGCCGCAGCGGTACGCAGCCCGGCGACACCCCGAGCGCCACCAGGCGGGACGACCAGAAGCGGCCGTCGAACCAGACTGGCATGGGCACGGCGGGCACCCCCGCCCGCAGCCCCGCGC
>NZ_JASKYR010001257.1:0-1804 GCF_041028215.1 Streptomyces flavofungini | reverse complement strand
CGCGGCGGCTGACCTCTGCGCAGGCGAAGCTCGGCGCGGCACTGGCCAGGGGCGGCGGCATCCTGTTCGTCATCGCCCGCTTCGCCCCCGCGGGCCGTTCGATCGTCTCCCTCGGCGCGGGCGCGGCCCACCGCAGACTCCGCGAGCCCCCCGGGTCCGGCAGAACCCTCAAGAGGCCCGCTCTCCCGGCGCTGTCGGCGCATCCGGCGCCCCTCGCACTCCTCGCGCCCCTCGCACTTCGAGCCCGGCGAGCAGTTCCGCCGTCGCCTCGGCCACGGCGTCGACGGCCCGGTCGAAGACCTCGCGGTTGTGCGCGGCGGGGGCGCGGAATCCGGAGACCTTGCGCACGTACTGGAGCGCCGCGGCCCGGACCTCCTCCTCGGTAGCGTCGTCGGCGATGGCGGGCGGACGCAGCGTCTTGATGCTTCGGCACATGCCTCCAGCTTGCCACCGGCTTGCCACCGGGCCCTTCAAGCCAGCCCCCTGGGAAAGCTCGCACATGTAAATCGAACAGGAGTACCATTACGGCTGTGCCTCCATCCCCATCCCATGACTTTCCCGGCGACCTCCTCGCCGCCCAGGAGGAGCTGCACCAGGTCCGCTCCGAGCTCCTGGCGCTGTTCAAACGGCTCCCCTGGTCGGTGGAGCCCCTGGACGGCTTCAGCGACACCGGCGGCTGGCGCAGCGTCGAGCGGCCCGCGTCGCCCGGCTGGACCGCGGACGAACAGGCGGAGGTCGAGAAACTCCGCGAGAGAGAGCGGGAGTTGGCCGTCTTCGTGACCTGTCACCGCTACTGGGAACAGGTCTCGGGACCAGATGTGATCACCGCCAGAGCCCGCCTCAAGCACGCCCATGAAACGCCGGACGACCCCGCGCCGCCAGGCCATTGACAGCCGGGAACGGCGGGCGTTGACTCCCTCGTGAACCGGCGGCGCGCGTACCCCCGCCGGGCACGGAGGTGCAGCCGTGAACGTCCTGATCATCGTCGCGATACTGGCCCTCATCGGCCTCGGCTTCGACCAGCCCATCCTGTGGCTCGGCGCGGCGGCGCTCGCCTTCTACCTGCTGCGGTTCTACGAGGGCGGAGACAAGAGGAACGACAAGAACACGTCGGCCGCCACCGGCGGCGGAAGCTCCGGCGGCGGAGGTGGTGGCGGGGGCGGAGGCGGTGGCCTCCCCAAGACGTACCGCGACTACCGCATCCGCAAGGAGCGCCAGGAACGCKGGGACCGCAGGTACCGCAGGACGCACCCGAACAGCGGCCGCTGACCCCCCCCCCGGCCGCCCGGGGCCCGCACGCGGAAACCCCCCCCCCCCCCCCCCCCCCCCCCCATCGGTGCGGGGCCCGCACGCGGAAACGGCGGAGCCCCGCACCGATGCACTCGGTACGGGGCTCCGCCGTTCGGACCCGGTGGGCGCGGACGGTTTCGAACCGCCGACATCCTCCTTGTAAGGGAGGCGCTCTACCCCTGAGCTACGCGCCCGGGATGAGTGGACAGCCTACCTTGCCGCAGGCGGTGCCTCGCAAACCCGTGGGGGCCGTCACCTGGGCACCCGGGAGCCGCCCGCGCGCACCGCGAACTGACCGGCCCGTGTGTTCGTCCTTAACCGGTGGGAGAATGTGACTCCGGGCAGGGCGGATGACAGCACGGGAGAGGGATTGTGACGGCGACACCTTGGCAGCCGTACACACCGGACCAAGCGGGGGCGGAGATCGGGGCGACGGGGCGAGCGACACCGGACGGAGACCAGGGAGCCGGTGAGGGCCGCGGAGCCCACAGAGACGGCGGGGGCCGCGAAGGCC
>NZ_JASKYR010001256.1:0-1115 GCF_041028215.1 Streptomyces flavofungini | reverse complement strand
GGCGGCGAGCAGCGTGTCGTGCAGCTCCCACAGCAGGGCGCCGCACTCCGCGCGTCCGATGTCCCGCGCGGTCAGCCGTACGGTCAGGGTGTGCCCGTCCTCCTGGGAGCGGGCGTAGCAGCGCGGGCCGATGGTGGTGAACGGTGTCTCGAAGGAGACGGTCGGCTCTACCGGTTCCGCCTGCCGCACCGCCGCCCGCGTCCCGTCGGCGGGCGGTACGGCGACATGGTTGAAGGCGCAGGCCGCCTCGGGTGCCCCGGGCATGGCGGCGCGCAGAGCGGCGACCTCCCGCACGTCGTGCATCCCGTGCCGGACGGCGCGCAGGCTGCTCCAGTGCGCGGTGCGGGCCAGTGCGCCGACGTCTCCGTCCACCCCGGTCACGAGGGCGGGAACCCACTGGTTCATGGAGGTGACGAGGTCCCTCCAGCGCCCGGAGAACCGGTTGGCGCTCATCAGCCGGATCAGCAGCGCGTCGCTGCCGCACCTGCGGCCCACCGCGCGGGCGTAGGCGGCCAGTACGGCACTGGCGACGGAGACACCGGCCCGGTCGGCGAGCGCACGGGCCCCGGCGAGCGCCGCCTGTGAGCGGAGGGTGCCCTGCACCACCGCGCCGTCCTCGCGTCCGCCCTCGCGCCCACCCGGCGTGTCACCGCTCGCGGGCAGTTGGGCCTCCGGGGCCTGTTCGAGCATCCGCCTCCAGTGCTCGGCGGCGGCTCGCCGCCGACGCAGGCCGTCCGGCCCGTACTGCTCGGCCGCCAGGTCGGCGGGGCCCGGCGCGGGGGCGCCGAGGCTGCCCGGGGTGGTGAGTTCCCGCAGGAGTTCGCGGCGCAGCACCTCTTGGGCCCAGGCGTCGGCCAGGATGTGGTGTTTGACGAAGACGAGCTGGTCCGGGCGGTGCCGTCCGGCGCCGGGGGTGTGCCGTCCGGTGTCCGGGGTGTGTCGTCCAGCGTCCGTCGGGTGCCGCGCGGGCACCAAGTGGGCCCGCCAGCCGTTCTGTCGGCCCAGGTCGAAGGGTTCCGCGGCGCATCGCGCGGCGAGTTCGGCGCTGTCCTCGGCCGGTGTGACGGGGAGGGCGAAGGGCGCGGCATCCTCGTCGGCCGTCCACTGCCGGGGTG
>NZ_JASKYR010001255.1:0-1279 GCF_041028215.1 Streptomyces flavofungini | reverse complement strand
GTCCAGGGCGCCCTCGAAGCGCTGCCGCCGTACGCGCACACCCACGGCGACTATCCCGCGGGGCTGCCCGCCCTGCGCGAGATGCTCGCCGAGCGCTACACCGCGCGCGGCATCCCGACGATGCCCGAGCAGATCATGGTCACCACGGGCGCGATGGGCGCCATCGACGCCATCTGCCACCTCTTCGCCGGGCGCGGCGAACGCATCGCCGTCGAATCCCCCTCGTACGCCAACATCCTCCAGCTCATGCGCGAGGCCGGGGCACGGCTCGTGCCCGTGGCGATGGCCGAGGGGCTCACGGGCTGGGACGTGGAGCGCTGGCGGCAGGTCCTGCGCGACGCCGCGCCCCGGCTGGCCTATGTGGTCGCCGACTTCCACAACCCCACCGGCGCGCTCGCCGACGAGGACCGGCGCCGACAGCTCGTGGAGGCGGCGCGCTCGGCGGGCACGGTCCTGGTGGTCGACGAGACGATGAGCGAGCTCGGGCTCGACACGGACCTGGAGATGCCGCGCCCCGTCTGCGGGTTCGACCCGGCGGGCTCCACCGTCATCACGGTCGGCTCGGCGAGCAAGGCGTTCTGGGCGGGCATGCGCATCGGCTGGGTGCGGGCGGCTCCCGACGTGATCCGCAGCCTCGTCGCCGCGCGCGCCTACGCCGACCTCGGCACCCCCGTCCTCGAACAGCTCGCCGTGAACTGGCTGTTGAACACCGGTGGCTGGCAGGCCGCCGTCGACCTGCGCAGGCAGCAGGCGAGGGAGAACCGCGACGCGCTCGTCACGGCCGTCCGCCGAGAGCTGCCGGACTGGGAGTTCGAGGTGCCGCGCGGCGGTCTGACCCTCTGGGTGCGCACCGGGGGGCTCTCCGGGTCGCGGATCGCCGAGGTGGGCGAGCGCGTCGGCGTGCGGGTGCCGTCCGGGCCGCGCTTCGGGGTCGACGGCGCCTTCGAGGGGTATGTGCGGCTGCCGTTCACCGTGAGCGGCGCGGTGGCAGAGGAGGCCGCGGTCCGGCTCGCCGCCGCGGCCCGTCTGGTGCGGACAGGGGCCGGGACGGGCGCCGAGGTCACGCACCCCTTCGTCGCCTGAGGCGCGGGCCCGCTCAGCCCTCGGCGGGGACCGGCTCGGCCTCCACGGGGGGCGCGGCCTGCGCCCCCGGGGCGGCCTCGGCCGACGGGGCCGTCTCTCCCTGGGCGCTGCGCGGCGGAAGCAGCTCCATGACCGCCTGCCGGTGCGTCTCGCTGGGGGCGTCGTCGTAGGGGTCGGGCGTCGCGGGCACCTGGAG
>NZ_JASKYR010001254.1:0-1286 GCF_041028215.1 Streptomyces flavofungini | reverse complement strand
ACCGGCGGCAAGCTCAAGGAGATGCGCCTCTTCCACTGGTCCATCACCTATGTCTCGCTGCTCTTCGTGGCCGTGGCGGTCGACCCCTTCCTGCGCTGAGGGCCTGGCCTCCTCGCTCTTCCCGACGGGCGGGGCGCGTGGTGTCGTACACCACGCGCCCCGCCCGTCGCGCGTTGACCTACCCGTCGGTAGCATCCTGCTCATGGCAGAGACCGAGCAGGTTGAGGACAGCAAGAAGGCGGCCAGGGCCGAGCGCCGGGCGGCCAAGCTCGCCAAGGAGATCGGCGCCTTCGCGCGGGCGCACGGCGGGGCCGAGGGGCAGCTCGCCTACATCGGGCACGAGGGCACCCGCATCGTCCTCGTCGGCGAGGACGGCGGCTGGGGCGACCTGGTGGCGCCGACCTACGCCGTCGCCCAGAGCGCCGTGGAGAAGGCCGGGATCACCGTCCACGAGGACTTCGACGGGGACTTCGCCGCGAAGGTGGAGACCGGCCCGTACGAGTGGACCCGCATGGCGGGCATCCAGCTCGGCGGACCGAAGAACGGCTGAGGGACCGCCGAGACCGTCCCTCGGGGTGGCCGGGGGGACCGTTCCGCGTGTCTGTTCGGCACGCCATGGCCGGAACAAGGCAACACCAGAGGCCGGTGTCACCCGTTAGGACCTGTAGGAGCAAGGTCCATCCAGCGGGAGTCCGCATGATCGAAACGCCGTCCCTGGTGGACCAGTACTGCCATGGCGTCCTCCGTACGGAGCTGGGCCTCGGCACCTTCGAGGCCCACCTCGGCCGGGGCGGGGGCCCGCCCGCCCCCGGCACCACCTTCTTCGACACCCAGACCGGCTTCGCGGTGCGCCGCCTGTGCCCGCCGCTGCTCGGCCTCGACCCGCACTGCCCGCCCGCGCGCTATCTCGCCAGACGCCGCGACCTCGGCGTCCTGGAGTCCGGGCGGCGCCTGCTGCGGGGCAGCGGCATCACCACGTATCTCGTCGACACCGGGCTGCCGGGGGATCTGACGGGGCCCGGCGAGATGGCGTCCGCCGGGGACGCGGAGGCCCGCGAGATCGTCCGCCTGGAACTCCTGGCCGAACAGGTCGCCGACACCTCGGGCACCGCCGACTCCTTCCTCGCCAACCTCGCCGAGTCCGTGCACGGCGCCGCCGCCGGAGCCGTCGCCTTCACCTCGGTCGCCGGGGTGCGCCACCCGGGCGCCCTCACGGCAAAGGCCCCGGGGCCCGGCGAGGTGCGGGGCGCGGTGGAGCGCTGGCTCGGCGGGCGGCAGGTGGGCGG
>NZ_JASKYR010001253.1:0-1389 GCF_041028215.1 Streptomyces flavofungini | reverse complement strand
AAGGAGAGCAGGGCCGTCTCGATGCGGGTCGGCAGCTGCCAGGCGACGACCGTGCCGGGGCGGACGCCCCTGGCGTACAGCCCGGCGGCGACGCGTTCGGCGCGCTCCCGGAGAGCGCCGAAGGTGAGCGTGCGGTCGTCGGCGGGGTCGTCGGCGGCCTGGATCAGGACCGGGGCGTCGGGCGTGAGCGCGGCGCGGCGCTCCACGAGCTCCCAGAGGGTGCGGGCCGAGCCCAGTTCGTACGCGGTGTCGTTCCGCTCGTGCGCGGTCCCGTGCTGCGCGGCGCTCATGCGGTCGCCCTCCCGTTCCGGCCCAGAACTGACGGGCTGTCAGATGGTTTGGGAAGCGTAGGCCCGTGTGCCTTGCCGGTCCAGGGGTGCGGGGCTAGCCTGCCATCTGACGCTCCATCAGATCGGCGAATCGCGGGCGGCCCGGACCGGTGACCGGAGGAGAGACCATGACCGAGCACGTCGGCACGGACCGGTAGGCGGGTCCGTGGACCTCACCTGTACCGCGGAGGAGGAAGAGTTCCGCGCGCGGCTGGCCGAGTGGCTCGGGCGCACCCTCCCCGGCCTGCCGCCGCGCCCCGATCCACTGGACTGGCCGGGACGGCGCGCCTACGACACGGGATGGCAGCGCAGGCTCTACGACGCCGGGTACGCGGGCCTGCACTGGCCCGTCGACGCGGGCGGTCAGGGTGCGACGCCCACCCAGCACCTGATCTTCCTGGAGGAGACGGAGAAGGCGGGCGCTCCCTACGTAGGGGCCAACTTCGTCGGCCTGCTGCACGCGGGCCCCACCATCGCCTCCGAGGGCACCCCCGAGCAGCGGGCACGCTGGCTGCCGCCCGTGCTGCGGGGCGACGAGGTGTGGTGCCAGGGCTTCAGCGAGCCCGGCGCGGGTTCCGACCTGGCGTCGCTGCGCACGCGCGCGTGGCGGGACGGCGACGACTATGTGATCAGCGGTTCCAAGGTGTGGACCTCGCACGCCGAGGTCGCCGACTGGTGCGAACTCCTGGTGCGCACCGCGCCCGTGAGCGAGGACGAGCCCAAGCACCGGGGCATCTCCTGGCTCGCGATGCCGATGGACGCCCCCGGGGTCACCGTGCGCCCGCTGCGCACCCTCGCCGGGTCCACGGAGTTCGCCGAGGTCTTCCTCGACGAGGTGCGGGTCCCGGTCACCCACCGCGTCGGCGCGGAGAACGACGGCTGGCGCGTGACCATGGTGACCCTCTCCTACGAGCGCGGCACCGCCTTCGTCGGCGAGGTGGTGGCCTGCCGCCGCGTCCTCGGTGAGCTGGCCCGCGAGGCGCGCGAGAACGGCCGCTGGGACGACGCGGTGCTCCGCAGGCGGCTCGGCCGCCTGAACGCCGAGTTCACGGCCCTGTGG
>NZ_JASKYR010001252.1:0-1557 GCF_041028215.1 Streptomyces flavofungini | reverse complement strand
GTCGTGTACGGCTCGGACCCCCGACAGGACGTGGAAGTACTCGCGGCGCCGCGCAGGGTGGTCCTCAACGGGCGGGTCGTGGCGTAGCGGGGGACGCTCCCGCCCCGGGTGCGGCGTACGCGTGTTGACGGAGCGTTGGTACGAGGGTTGACCGGGCGTTACGTGGTGGGCGGGGGAGTCGTTTGGCTTCGGCTCTTCGCGCCCGCCGCGCCCGCCCCGTCAACAAGGCGCCCCGTTACGGACGTTGTTCGGGTGGCGGCTGGGAACGTACGTGTCGGGGGAATCGAAAGCAAGGTCGGAAACCTCCCGTTCGAGTGAACTCACGTCAGGTTGCTGACCGTTCACTCTCCGTGCGTAAAGATTCCCGCGTCGTCCTTCGTCGAAGGAGGGCGACGTCGTCGGTGCGCACGTGATGTCCCCATGTGGCGTGCGCCGCCGGCGGCCCGTTTCTCCCGTGGGGGTTCCACCACCTTGAACAGCAACACCGTCCGCAGCAACACCTTTCACAGGCCCGCCCGCCGTCTCGCCGTCGTGGCCGCCGCCACCGCCCTCGCCGCCGGTCCCGCGGCGCTCGCCGGTGCCGGGGCCGCGCAGGCGACCGGCGGTGACCACGGCCGCGGTGGCCGGGCCGACGCCGTCGTGCTGCGGACCGGGCTCGATGTCTCCCTGCTCAACAAGACCGTGAACGTCCCGCTGCGGGTCGCCCTCAACGAGGTGCGGGCCCCCGCGAGCGCCGAGAAGACGGCGCTCACCGCCCGGCTCGACGGGGTCAACGGCGGACAGCCCTTCAGCCTGCTCCGCGCGGACGCCGCCACGGCCAGGGCGACCGTCAAGGACGGCACGGCCGAGGGCTACAGCAATGTCGCCCGCGCCAAGGTGCACGTGCCGGGGCTGCCGCTGCTCTCCCTCATCGAGGTCGAGCAGGTGACCGCCAAAGCCGTCTGCCGGGCCGGTGAGCGCCCCATCGCTGAATCGAATCTGCTGGGCGGGGTGACGGTCCTCGGCAAGCGGATCACGCTGAGCGCCGCCGGAACCACCGAGGTGAAGGTGCCCGGCGTCGGCGAGGTGCGGCTCGACCTCTCCAGGCGGGAGACGACGTCGCGCACGGCCGTGGCGTCCGCGCTGGAGCTCAAGGTCTCCGTGAACCCCCTCAAGCTGAACGTGGCCGAGGTGGAGGGCACGGTCACCCTCGTCAAGGCGGGCTGCGAGGCACCCTCCCCCGCCCCGCGCGAGGAGGGCGAGGTCCCCCAGGGCAAGCCGGAGAAGCCGGTGAGCGAAACGGCCCCCAAGGCCCCCGAGGCCAGCCTCGCGGAGACCGGCGGCAACTCGATGACGCCCTATGTCGCGGGCGGCGCGGTCGCCCTGCTCGCGGTCGGCGGCGGAGCGCTGGCGCTGACGCGCCGGAGCCGCGGCTGACACCACCGACGGCCCACTGAACCCGGGGGCCCGGCCGAGGCGGTCAGGAGGGGAGCGCCTCGGCCAGGGCCGGGAGGAACCGGGACGTGGTCGCACGGTCCCGGACCGCGAGCCGTATCCACCCGGCCCCCAGGCCGGGAA
>NZ_JASKYR010001251.1:0-1100 GCF_041028215.1 Streptomyces flavofungini | reverse complement strand
CCCCGGAGGAGGCCCGCACCCTCGCCTCCTGGGACCGCGACCTGGACGCCCTCACCGGGGAGCTCCTGCGTGCCCGTGAGGCGGTCAGGGACGTCCCCGTGCCGCCCTCGCTCACCGCGTCCGAGCTGCTGCGCCTCGCTGCGGACCCGGACGGCTTCGCGCAGGACCTCGCCCGTCCGATGCCGCGCCCGCCGCAGCCCGCGGCGCGAAGGGGCACCCGGTTCCACGCCTGGGTCGAGTCCCGCTTCGAGGAGCTGCCCCTGCCGATGCTCGGCCCGGACGAGCTGCCGGGCGGCGCGATGGACGAGGCGGAGATCGCCGACGAGCGCGACCTGGAGGCGCTCAAGGACGCCTTCGAGCGCACCGAGTACGCCCGCCGGACCCCCTACCGCGTCGAGGTCCCGTTCCAGTTCGTCATCGCCGACCGCGTGATCCGGGGGCGCATCGACGCCGTCTACAAGGAAGGTGACGGCGAGGACACCACGTACGAGATCGTCGACTGGAAGACCAGCCGCACCCGCAGCGCCGACCCCCTCCAGCTCGCCGTGTACCGGCTGGCCTGGGCCGAGCAGCAGGGCGTGCCCCTGGAATCGGTGAAGGCCGCGTTCCTGTACGTGCGCAGCGGCGAGACCGCCCGTCCGAGAAGCCTCCCCGACCGCGCCGACCTCGAACGCCTGCTGCGCGGAGAGCCCGCGCCGCCCGCGGAACCATCGGTTCCGATCGCTGTGGCGGCCGATCGCTCCGGCGGGGAACCACCGGACGAATCACCCCCGGATGGCGGATAGGCTCGTGACCATGAGCGAGACACCGGACAGCGCCGTCCGTACGTACATCGAGAACCACCGCGCCGCCTTCCTCGACGAACTGGCGGATTGGCTGCGCATCCCGTCCGTGTCGGCCCAGCCCGAGCACGCCGGGGACGTGCGCCGCAGTGCCGAGTGGCTCGCCGCCCGGCTCAAGGAGACCGGCTTCCCGGTCACGGAGGTCTGGGAGACGGCCGGGGCCCCCGCCGTCTTCGCAGAGTGGCCCTCGGACGACCCCCAGGCCCCCACCGTTCTCGTCTACGGCCACCACGACGTCCAGCCCGCGGCCCGCGAGGA
>NZ_JASKYR010001250.1:0-1504 GCF_041028215.1 Streptomyces flavofungini | reverse complement strand
GGCCATCGGCGGCCTGATCACGGCGATCTCCCTCAACGGCGACGACGGCAACAAGGAAGCCACCGACGACAAGTCGAAGCAGCCGGTGGCGGGGCACAAGGGGCCCGATCGCAACAACACGGTCGAGACCGAGAAGTGCACCGAGCCGGAGACGGCCTACAACGACGAGAACAAGATCAAGGTGCCTGACTTCACGTTCAAGGACTGGAAGTCGGTGCTGTCCTGCCTCCAGGCCGCCGGCTGGGGCTACGACAAGCGGCCGATCGACGAGAACGCGTACGGCCAGGACACCGTCATGCGGCAGACCCCGAAGGAAGGCACGGAGATCGACCCGAAGAACGTGGAGATCCAGTTCGACATCTCCACGGGTGACCCGGCCTAGCACTGACGGGCAGAGACAGGGAGAGGGGCCCCGGCGTACCGGGCCCCTCTCCTTTCGCGTGCCGCGGCTCTCGCTCTCTTCGAGGCTTACGGGTGAGGACCGCGCTTACGGGTGAGAGCCGCGCTCACAGACAAGGACCCCGCTTGCAGACAAGGACCCCGCTTGCGGGTGCGGGCCCCGCTTACAGGTAGGGCCCGCCGGTGCGGCCCGCCAGGCCGCCCTCCTCGTCGTCCTCGCCACCGCCCACGCCGGGCGGCAGCGCCCGCCGCATCGACTCGAGCTGGGCCCGCGCCGCCATCTGCTGCGCGAACAGCGTCGTCTGGATCCCGTGGAAGAGGCCTTCGAGCCAGCCGACCAACTGGGCCTGCGCGATCCGCAGTTCAGCGTCGCTCGGCGTCGACTCCTCGGTGAAGGGCAGCGAGAGCCGCTCCAGCTCCTCCACGAGCTCGGGCGCGAGACCGTCCTCCAGCTCCTTGACCGAGCTCGCGTGGATCTCCTTGAGACGGGCCCTGCTCGCCTCGTCGAGAGGAGCCGCCCGCACCTCCTCGAGAAGCTGCTTGATCATGCTTCCGATGCGCATGACCTTGGCCGGTTGTTCGACCATCTCCGTCACCGGAACCTCGCGGGATTCGTCGTCTCCGCCGCCACCGAGCGCCATTCCGTCCTGGCCCACGACCAGGACCTGGGGGCTCTCCGACGACCGTTCGCTCCTCGGCATCTCCATGCCGCCATTCTCTCGTACCCGGGCTTCACACACGGGTGGTGCCCCCATACCGAGGTGATCCACCCTCGGCCCGGGGCGCGGCGGCGGATCAGCCAGGGGTCGGACGCGGGTCGGCCGCGGGTCAGCCGCGCCGCAGCCGCAGCCCGAGAAAGCCCAGGCCGAGCCCGATGAGGAGCAGGCCGCTGCCGAGCGGCAGGACCCGGAGTCCGGGCAGCACGGGCCCGGCGGGCGCCCGCTCCGTATCCCCGGGAGCCGCGTCCCGGTGCGCCGCCGCGGCCGGTGGCATCTCGCGCGGGTGCACGAACGGGGACGGCTCGGGGGGAGGCGGCGGCGGATCGGGAAGCTGCGGGTCCACCCGGCCCGGCCGCGCGCGGCCCTCACCGGGCCCACTCCCCGCA
>NZ_JASKYR010000125.1:0-14913 GCF_041028215.1 Streptomyces flavofungini | reverse complement strand
GTCCCAGCCGGGCCGGTTCGACCAGGACCAGGCACAGGGTGACGGTGATGCCCGGCTGGGACTGGCCCAGCAGAGTCTCCAGGCGTTGCAGGATCTGGTGCGGGGCATGGCCTTCGATGGCGTAGGCGCGCAGCGCGTGGCGCACCTCCCCGTGCTGGGCAGCAGGGAGCGTTGCAGCGCCAGGCCCAGGGCGTGTTCCTCGTTGTAGGTGCGCAGCGCCTCCAGGGCCAGGGCGCTGGCGTTGGTCAGCTGTTGCAGCAGTTGTTCGTCATCGGCGTGGTGCAGGGCGGCGGCGGGCACGGCCAGGCAGACGGGGGGCCGTCCGTGCTTGGTGCGCGAGACGCTCAGGGCGACGTCTTCGGAGAGGTGGTCGCCCGGCAGCAGGGCGCGCCACTGCCGCTGCGGGATGCGCACGATGGTGACGCCGGTGGCCTGGTTGAGGCTGTGGGCGGAGAGCTGGTGCAGGAGGCCGGAGTGGGCGGGGTGGATGCGGACCGGGCTCCGCGGATCGTCGATCATGCTGTGGACGGCTTGTGCCTGCGGCGAGAGGAAGACCGCGCTGGCCGGGCAGGCGAGGACGGTGGCCGCGCCGCCGGTGGCCGCGGTGGCGAAGGAGTGGAAGCCGACGGCGCTGTAGACGTCCAGGGTCGCCTGGTTCAGCGCGAGCAGGCGTTGGGCCAGCCGTTCGGCGCGCTGGCGGGCGCGGGCGTAGCGCAGCGTGGCGGTGACGGTGGCCAGCAGTTCGCCGGGGTCGATGGGCTGGTTGAGGTAGGCGTCCGCGCCGCGCCTGAGGCCTTCGGCGTGGTCGGCGGGGCTGATGGCGGCGGCGGAGATCTGGATGATCGGCAGGTGGGTGGTGGCCGAGTCGTTCTTCAGCCGCTCGCTGACCTCGAAACCGCTCATGTCGGGCAGCCGGACGTCGATGATCGCGATGTCCGGGAGCGCGTCCAGGGCCGCGTGCAGCCGGGCCAGGCCCTGCTCGCCCGTACTGGCGCTGATGACGGTGTGTCCGGCGCGCTTGAGCCAGCTGGTGAGGACGTAACGGTTGGTCTCGTTGTCCTCGATGACCAGGACGGTGGCGGGCAGGTGGTCATCGGCTCTGTCGGTCACGGTCGGCTCCCTTGGTCGTCGCGTTCCCTCGGGTGCTGGTGGCCGAGATCGGGCAGGCGCACCTCGACGCGGGTGCCGACGTCCTGCGTGCTGGTGAGCGTCAGGGTGCCACCGAGCAGTTCGGTGAGCGTGCGGGCGTAGGGCAGTCCGAGGCCGGTACCGGGCTGCCCCTGCTGATGGGGCCCGCGGACCTGGTAGAACGCCTCGAAGACGCGGCTGAGTTCCGCGGCCGGGATACCGATGCCGGTGTCGGTGATGGTGAAGAGTACGGCGGGAGCCTTCGGGTCCGGTGCGACGGTGACGTCCAGGCGGACCTCGCCTCGTTCGGTGAATTTCAGGGCGTTCTCCAGGAGGTTGCGCAGGATGCGCACCAGCAGCGTCTCGTCGGTGACAAGGACCGGCTGCTGCTGGAGGCCCGGCGTGCGGAGGGTGACGGTGTCGTGGCCGTGGCTGCTCAGGACGAGGCTGCTGAGGTGGCCTACGAGCAGCCGCAGGTCCACCCGCTGCGGGTTGATCTCCAGGTGGCCCGCCTCGGCCTTCGCGACATCGAGCAGGTCGCCCACCAGTGCCAGCAGCGTATGGCCGGAGGAGGCGATGAGTTCGATCTGCTCGCACTGCTCAGGGGTGAGTCCGGGGGAACTGGGGGACAGGAGCAGGGTGGACAGGGCCACCACGGAGTTGACGGGGGTGCGCAGCTCGTGGCTGATGTTGGTCCAGAAGCGGGTCTTGGCCTCGCTGGCCTGCAACAACTGCTGCCGCTTGTCCTCCAGTTCGGTGTGCAGGGCGAGGACACCGCTGTTGGTGGCCTCCAGCTCCTGCGTCAGCTCGGAGTACAGCGCGAGCACACCCCGGTTGGTCTCCTCCAGCTCTTCGTTGAGCCGGCGCAGCTCCTCGCGCTGGGCCCGGGTCTCCTCCAGGGTCGCGATCAGGTCCTGTGTCTGGGCGCGCAGGTCATCGGCCTCGGTGAGCTGGGGGCCGTCCCTGAAGACCTCGGCCAGGCGCGCGTGCTGCTCGGCCGCGCAGGTGCCCTCCGCGGCGAGCGGCTGGGTGATCTCGATCCGGTGGGCGGCCTGCCCGGGCCGGTAGTCGACCCGGACGAGCCTCCTGGCGAGGTTGAGCGTCTCCGGGGCGGGCGAGGGGCCGCTGCGCCAGGTGAGGGTGACGAGCAGAGCGGTGGGCCGCCCCGGCGGGGTCAGACTGAAGGAGACCTTCAGCCCGTGGCAGTGGAGCCGGTCGCGCCCCAGCTCACTCAGCGCGGTCGCCAGCCGGACGCCGTCCTGTTTCTCCAGGAGCAGTGCCGCCGCCACCTGCTGCGCCCGGCGCCGCAGGCTGAAGACATGCTGGGCCGAGGCCAGGACGAAGGACGCCACTGGCTCGGCCGCCGCAGAGACCGACGAGCGGGCGCCGTGCGCAGCGCCGCCTGGAGGGGTCGATTCACATGTCACGCTCATGCCGCCCCTTGCTTATCACCATGCCTCCTTGATCACGACGACGCTGGCGTCGTCCCTGCGCACCGCTGCCGCACGCAGCAGTTGTCCGGCCATGACCAGCGGTGAGTGCCGCAGCCACCCCGGCATGCTCCGGTGGTCCCAGCGCTCGGTCAGCCCGTCCGAGTGCATCACCAACGCACCACAGGCCGGAAGGGCTTCTTCGAAGGTGCGCACCCTCCGCATGTGCTCACCGACGATCCCGGGGGCCGACAGCAGGGCCTTGCGGCCGTCCTCACTCACCAAAAATCCGCTGACATTGCCGATGCCGCAGTACAGCACCCGCCCCCGGCCCGGCTCGATCCGCGCCACGGCGACCGCCCCGCCACGGCTGCGCCGCAAAGCCATGTGCACGGCGTCGAGGACCCCGCGCGGGGTCAGATCGCGGGCGGCGTGGAAGGCCTGGACCGCCGCCTGGCTCGCGCGCGCCGCCAGCGGCCCGTGGCCCAGGCCGTCGCAGAGCATCACCAGAACCGCGGCAGGGTGTGCGGTGTCCTCGCCGACGTCGGTACGTACGGCCCAGGCGTCCCCGCACACGCTCTCCCCGCTGATGGGCCGGGTCACCCCCGCCACCGGGGACAGCGGCGGGAGGGCGGCGGCAGCCACCGGGCCGTCGGCGCCGCGCGGCCAGAACCGGGCCGCCATGACCGTGCCGCGCCCCGGAACCGAGTGCAGGTCGAAGTGGTCCGCCAGCCGCGCCACCGCGCCCAGGCCGATCCCCAGACTGCCCGCACTGGACGCCCCGTCCACCAGCGCGGCACCGACATCGGGCATGCCGGGCCCGGAGTCGACGGTGAGGAACTCAAGACCGGCCCGCTCCCCCGAGCGCACCACCCGCAGCAGCAGGGCGCCGTCCACGGCATGCCGGTGCAGGTTCGTGGCGGCCTCGGTGACGGCGAGGGCGACCTCCGCCGAGCGGTGGCCGCTGAGCCCCAGCCGCCGGGCCAGCGTGGCGGCAGCCCCCCGGGCGGTGACGGCCAGGGAGGCACTGTCGCGGAACCAGGCCAAGTCCTCATGCGCGAAATGCTCGAAGGTGATGGCTGTACTCACCGCACCCACTTGATGATGGTCACGGTCGTGCCCCTCCCCGGAGTGGACTCCAGCTCGAAATCGTCGACCAGGCGCCGGGCCCCGCTGAGCCCCAGCCCGAGCCCGCCACCGGACGTCCAGCCGTCCGTCATGGCCTCCTCGACATCGGCGATCCCGGGGCCGGAGTCCTCGAAGAGGGCCGCCACCCCGCGCCGGGAACCCCTCGCGACCACGCCGGACGTAACGGTGCCCCCTCCTCCGTAGACCAGGGTGTTACGGGCCAGCTCGCTCGCCGCGGTGATCATCTTTGTCTGGTCCACCAGGGACAGGCGGCAGCGCTGGCACAGTGCCCGGATCACCTGACGGACGTGTACGAGATCGCCGCTGCGCCCGAGAGCGGTCACCTGCGGAGGAGGTTCCCCCGCCGCCCAGGGCGCGTTCACCGCGAGGCCGGACTGGCCGACCGGCGCAGCTGCGCAAGACCCTTCTCCAGGTCCAGGGCCGTGCTGACGCCGCCGAGCGAAAGGCCCAGCTCCACCAGCGTGATGGCCACCGCGGGACGCATGCCGACCACCACCGTCCTGGCGTCCAGCACGCGCGAGATGGCGGCCACGGTCGCCAGCATGCGCCCCACGAAGGAGTCGACGATCTCCAGGGCGCTGATGTCGATGATGACCCCCTGGGCGGAGCGGGCCACGATCTGCTCGGCGAGATCCTCCTGGAGGTTCAGCACCATCTGGTCCTCCAGATCGAATTGGACGGACACCACGAGCGTCTGCCCGATCCGCAGAATGGGAATGCGCTCGCTCATCGCCGGGCGCTCTCATGGGCGACCATGTCCACACCCGACCGGCGCAGCGCCAGCTTGAGGGCGTCGGCCAGGCTGGCCTTCGTGACGATGCCGTCGAACTCGATGCCGAGCGCCACGATGGTCTGCGCGATCTGCGGACTGATGCCGGAGACGGTGCATTCGGCGCCCATCAGCCGGGCGGCCACGATGGTCTTGAGCAGGTGCTGGGCGACCTGGGTGTCCACCGCGGGAACGCCGGTGATGTCGATGATCGCCTGCTCGGAGCCCGTATCCACCAGGGCCTCAAGGAGCTTCTCCATCACCACCTGCGTACGCGCCGAGTCCAGCGTGCCCACCAGCGGCACCGCGATGACCCCGTCCCACAGCCGCACCACCGGCGTGGACAGTTCGAGCAGCTGCTCGGCCTGTGCGGTGATGAGCTCATCGCGCGTCTGGGTGTAGCTCTCGATCGTGAACAGCCCCAGCCCGTCCAGGATGCGGCTCATCTCCAGATAGGCGCTGATCTCCTCGGCGGAACCGTTTTGCAGGAGCGGCTCCAGCACCTGTTTGAGCGCGAAAACACTGATCGCGGTTTCACCGGGAGAAAATCCCTGCCGCGCCCGGTTTCGCGAGAGTTCCGTCAACAGGGCGCGAATTTCGGACATGTGTTCCGAATGGACATCTCCCGCCCCGTGGCGCAACGCCTCCACCAGAGCGTCGTACAACTCCCGCAGCTCACGCTCCAGTTCGGCGGCACTGATACGGCCGCCGAGTGACTTCGACACCTCTCCCACCCACGACGCGGCAAGATCCTGCCCCTTGGCCGTCAGGAGCCCCGCCAGATCCACTGCGCCGCCTCGTTGCACCATTCGGACGCTCCTTCGATATTCCCATTTCCACGCCAGGGCTGACCTGCGAAGCGTAGGGCACACACTGTGGTCGATGAGGGCTGAACCGAAATAACAACCGTCGTTGAATCGCAGGCGAAAGACCGGCCGCCGAAAGAGCGGACAATGCCCCCGCGTTCGCGGGATCTGCGGCCTGAAACGAGCGGTGTCCGCGACCGTGCCGCGACGGCAAGAGGAGCTCCGCCGGGGGAAACAGGTGCGCATCGGAGACGCTGAGGCCGCGGTGTCGGCCTGGGGCGTGGACTTCGGCTTGCGCGTGGGCTCGGGCTTCGGCTTCGGGTTGAGAAGGGGAGGACTTGTCTGCCGATGACGGGGTACCCGAGCGTGAGCGCCTCGACAGAGGCCTCCGCGGGCTCGCGGAACTGCACCGGACTCGGTGCGGCTCGGCGGGACTTCGCGGTGGCGAGACACGGCCGCCGCCGGTGGCTCGAACCGGCGGCGGCCGCCCGGGCGCGAGGTGACGGCTCCCCCGTCTCCTTCGCGTCGGCGCCCTCACCGGCCTGGGGGGCGCAGGAGAGGAACCCCAGGCCGGAACATGAGGACGTACAGACCGGGGCCGCGGTGGACACAAAGCGTGGCCCCGGTCGCTCGATGGCTCATCACGCGGCAGGTCCCGGGTCCGGGGGCCGCTCACAAGTACCTGTCCGTGGAGACTTTAAGCCAGCGTGGCCGAGGCGGTAGTGCGAAAACGGGCCTACTACGGCACAGGGGCGCAGTTTGGCCTTGGCGCGTCTGCGCCGCGACCGCACAGGGCAACGTCTTATGCGTAGGGAGAATGCGCAGGGCGTATTCCGTTTTGCGCTCCCACAGAGAGGATTCTGAAGACATGGAGCACCGGCCGCAGACGACTCCCCGCGTACGGCCGGTGCGCCTTGGATGGGAACGTCGACGCCGCGAGAGCGTGGGACCCGGCCGCGGCCCATCATGACTGCTCGGAGAGGGCGCGAGAGCATGCCGACCGACTCCGTGATCCTCCTCGTCGACGACCACATTGACACCCTGTTCGCGCTGGAGAGCGCGCTGGCGCCCCTCGGCCACCCGATGGCGAGCGTGACCAACGGCGACGACGCCCTCAAGGCGGTCCTGCACGGCAATGTCGGTCTCATCCTGCTCGACGTGCGCATGCCGGGCGTGAGCGGCCTCGACGTCGTGCGCTACGTCCACCGCCTCGACCTCACGCGCTTCATCCCCATCATCTTGCTGACCGCCTTCGACATCAGCCGGGAGGTACTGTCGGCGGCCGCCCTGCTGGGCGTGGCCGACGTCTCCGTCAAGCCCATCGATCCCCTGACCCTGCGCACCAAGGTCCGCTACCTCTTCGAGACCCACCAGCGGATCGCGGCCCTGCGACAGGAACTCGACGACCTGAGAGCCCGGCTGAACGACGCCCCTCTCACACCGGCGCGCATCCCTCCTCCGGTCCCTCCTGCGACCACATCACACCCACCCGACGCGCGGAGTGCGGGGTCTCAGTCCCAGTCGGCCGGCGGCTGATCGACGTGTCCGCCCGTGTGCGGTGTGGTGATGTAGTCCTCGTGGCCCTCGGGGAGCGCGTCCACGCACTCGGGCGAGCAGGCGTTGACCAGTAGGGGCAGCACGTCGGTGGCCACGCGGAGGGAGATCCACGCCTGGTGTAGCGCCCGCTGTGCGATCGGGCGGTCGCAGACACTGCAGCGGTGTACGGCAGTGGCTCCCCAGCGACGGGGATCGAGGTGTGCCTGATCGGCGGCGGTGAAGTCCTGGGGAGGGCGCAGCCGCGGGAAGGGGGGACGCAGCTTGTAGTTGCCGAACAGCGCGCGCGTACTGACCGTGCTGCGGGTCAGCTTGCGGCACCGGGTGATCTCGTAGGGGAACCAGTGGAGCCGGTAGGAGGTGTAGGGGGAGAACTGCTCCAGGCCGCTCATGGCTCCGATCTCGGGCGGGATGCGGACCAGGTCGCTGCCGTAGAGCACGAGGTGTCTGACCGCGGTGAGCTTGGCGATGCTCGGCGGCAGGGTGACGACCTGCCGCCGCTCTTCGGCGCTGAGTCCGGTCAAGGGGCGGAACTCTTCGCGGCCGTCCTCGGCGGCCTCGTCGACCAGCTCCAGCAGGCGCTGCCAGCCCGGGGCGGAGGTGTCCTGCTGTTCGCCATGGAACCCGACCCTGGCCCGTGGCCGCGGCCCGGACTGGGAGAAGCACGGGCAGGGGTCCCGATCGGCCCCGTGCCCACCCCGGGCCGGAGCCGAGTCGTCGCCCCAGCGGTTCACGTGGAGCGTCGGCTCCCCCTCGTTCGTCATGGCGCCAGGGTAGGGACAACGACCCGGCCCCGACCAGCGATTACCGGACCGGGGTGACGTCGGCGCGTCAGCCCGGAACCACCGCGGAGCCAGCATCTGGATCACCCTGGTTCTGGGGCCGCATGAAGGCCGGGACGAGAGGTTCCGTATAGGGCGTGAGGATCTGTTCCCGGGACAGTCCGCGCCTGGCGAGGTCTTCACCGATGTATCCGAGGTGCTCCAGCGGCGTTCTGCCCACGATCAGCGGCATGATCTGTGCGGCCAGCTCCCCGGCCGCGCCGCGCAGTGGGGGCGGCCACGGGGCGTGCAACTCGGCGATGACCGTCGTCAGGTCGTCGATGCCTCTGCCCGCCGGGTAGCGCGTGGGAAGCATCTCGGCGAACCATCCGTGGGCGGGCAGGGCGGCCCACAGCCGGACAAGAAGCGCGATCTCGTCGGCCGGTGGGATCGGGAGCGCGAAGAAGATCTGCCCGACGATATAGCCGTCCTCGATGTCCACCACTTCCCTGACCAGTGCGACGACCTCGTCCGGCGGCCAGTTGCGGACGATGGACTCCACCAGGACGCCGTGCGTCAGCGGGCGTGGGTTGTCTTGGAGTTGCCTGCGCACCAGGGCGACCACATCGGCGTAGGAGCGCTGTGCGATCGCGGCGAGGCCCTCGCGCACGACCGGCGGACAGTCGTCGTGGTGCGCGAGCCTGTTGTGCAGGTCCAGCACGTCGGAGACGGTACGCCCGGCCAGTGCTGAGCGAAGGAGCTGCGCGCCCTGCTCGGCACGGTTCAAGAAGGTGCCCGCGTCGAGGAGGGCGAGGATCAGCGGAACGAGTTCCCCGGTGGGCGCGGACAGCGCCAGTGCGGTCCGCAGCCGGGCCGCCCCCTCCAGCCACCGGTGCTCTTGCAGCCGGTCCGCCAGGAGGAGGACCTCCCGCGTCGGCCGTTCGGTCACGACGATCCCGAAGCGCCCGTCGTGCGGATCACGGTCGCGCACCAGCGCGGCGGCCGTCCGCTCCGCCCACACGAACGCCTCCGTGGGGACCCGGGCCAGCATGTCCCACCACAGTGCGTCCCGCGCAGTGCCATTGTCCGCCGCATCCGTGCCGGTCACGCCATTGTCCGCGTTGTCCGTGACGGTCGCCGAACCAGTCGGCACCGGCAGTGTCTCCGCGTCCTCGTCGAGAGCGTTGAGGACACCGCGCAGGCGGACATCGATGCCGTGCCCGAACGCCTGGGCCCGGTCCAGCGCGGCATCGACGTCGTCGGGGAAGGCCTCGCCCGTTATCGTCCGTGCCTGCTGTGCCGCGCGCGGATCGCCGTGGGCGGCACCGGCCTCAGCGGGCAACTGCGCGGTGGCCCGCAGTTGCCGCAGGTCCGCGCGCACCCGCCGGGTACGGGTGAGCGCCTCCGCCAGCAGCGCCGTCGCGAGCTTTCTGTCCTGTTCGGCCTTGGCCAGTTCCGCGGCCGTCCGGCCGTGCTGCGCGAGGGTGCGGGCCAGTTCGCTGTCCATGCCGCCGATCCGTGCCAGGTCCGGCGGTCGTGCCGTCATGGCCAGCTCGCGCTCGCGCCCCAGCCGTTCGACCTCGTCGGCGAGTACGAGCACCCATGTGGACAGAACGGAGGCGAGCGTGTCCGCATCGCGCAGCGCCAGTTGTGACTGCTGCTGTGCGAGCGCGAGCGTGGCCAGTTCGTCGTTCTTGCGGTCGAGCTGCTCGTGGAGGTCGAGGAGCTTGGACTGCGCCTCAAGCGCCAGCGCCTGAGCGGCCACCGCCACGTTCTTGACCCCGGGCGGCTGCCCCGTCAGGTCGAGCACGGCCGTGGCGCGGGTCTCCGCCAGGCGCAACAGCCTCGCGCCTTCCCCTCTCAGCCGCTTCCGCCGGGGCGCGAGGGCGGGCGCCTGGGTGCAGGCGACGACCACCGCGTCGACGAAGGCCCCGTCCAGCTTCAGACCCGCCAGGCGCTCACTGATCGCCGCCCTCCCCAGGCCGGTCGGCGCCTCCAGTGCACGCAGGGAGAGCCCGGCCTCGCGCACGCGGTCCCGCAGAAAGTGGGCAAGAGCCTCGTACTCCTGGGAGCGCGCGTGTACCGCACCGAACTTCCGGCCGACCCGGGCGCCCGACCCGGCGCCCGCACGCTGCGGATCTTCTTCACCCATGCGTTCCCCCGAGGACCTTGTCCGTGGACAACGGCCATTGTCCACTGGCGCACGACCTGCGGTCAGCGTCTTTCACAGCGCCGTTGAGGACAACTCCGGCACGACGGACTCTTCCTGTGCGGACGGAACGACCATCCGCATCGCCCCGGCGGAGGAGACCATGCACCCGACCAAGAAGACGACCGACCTGCTGGCGTTCATCGCCGCGCTGCTCACGGTGATCGTCCTGCTGTTCATGGGCATCCCGCCCGAGTCCCTGGCCATCGTCGTCGTCGCCATGGGGGGTCTGTACGGGCTGTGGCTCGGCGCCGGGCATGGCTCGGGGGCGGGTACGGGCTCGGGCTCCGGCTCCGGCTCCGGCTCCGGCTCCGGCTCCGGCTCAGGGAAGACGGAGTAGCAGCGGACGAGGTTGCAGGCGGAGCTTGGGGCATCCGGTCCAGCGGTCAGACCGGTTCCCAGGCCATGGTTCACCCCTGGGTGCCTCGCTCCTCGCGCAGCGACTCCGCCGAGATGGGCCGCCGGTACGTCTGCCAGTTGCGTTGGTCCAAGCGCAGCGCCCGTATCACCATCGGATCCCTCGGGTGTTCCTGGTCGTCCTCGCTGCCACCGTCCGCTTCCACCCGGGCCTCGGCGGTCTGCCCCTCACCGCCGTCCGGAGCATGCGCAAGGAGCTCGACGGCCAGCAGCAGCGCCACCGGCGGCCACCCCGCCACCAGTACCGGCCTCCACGCCAGTGCGGGCGCCGCCACGATGTTGGCGGCGAGCGCGACCACGATGCCGAGGAGGCAGGCCAGTCAGCAGCCTGACGGCTGCCGTCCCGTCTCGCCGGACGGGCGGGCATCGGTCGCTGGAATCAGGCCGTGCCTGCTCATTCGGTTGTCCGGTCAGCGGGCTGCCCAGCCCGGTGCCCACACGTCGCGCGAGGCTCGCGGACCTGCGGTGCGCAGATACTCGCGCAGCGCGGTCAGCACGGGGTG
Organism: Streptomyces flavofungini; assembly: GCF_041028215.1. Lineage (GTDB taxonomy): Bacteria > Actinomycetota > Actinomycetes > Streptomycetales > Streptomycetaceae > Streptomyces > Streptomyces flavofungini_B. The sequence goes on along the minus strand of NZ_JASKYR010000125.1, from coordinate 4,187 downwards.
CTTGTCCCCGCTGCGGAACAGCAGCATGTGCGGGTAGACCGGGGTCGGGCCATGCAACGGGATACGCCGTAGGTCGTGGGTCTGCGTCCACAGGTACCGATCCCCGCTACCGACCAGGGTGGCCAGCGACGCCGAGTCGGCCAGCGCGTCCATCAGGGCCTCGTCACCGAAGTTGGGGCCGAGCGCGTCGATGCTCAGGCCGAAGGCCTCGGACAACGCCTGGTAGAACGCAGCCCACTCCGTGCCCGGCCTGATCCCGGGGATCCAGATGCGGTGGCCCGCCAGGTCCGCAGGTCTGACCCAGGGCGCGGCGGCCAGCGGGTGGCTGGGACCGACCAGGAGCTCCAGGGGCGCGTCCAGGAGTCGTTCGGCGCTGATTCCGGCCGGGACCTGAGCTGTCGGCAGGGCACGGAAGGACGCGTCGACGGTCCCTTCGAGCACCGCCTGGGCGGCCCGGGCGGCGTTCTCCGTGCTCAGCGTGACCGCTTCGAGGTCCACCTCGGGGTGGGAGCGGTAGAACCGGTAGACGGCCTGGGCCGGGGAGATGCGCCGATTGAGGACGTCGACGCGTAAGGGACGGCTGCCGGGGCGCACGGATTGCTCGGCCTGCGCGATGGCCGCCAGGACCTTCTCGGCGTGCGGCAGGAAGACCTGCCCGTCCAGGCTCAGCCGAGAGCCTCGGGAGGACCGCACCAGCAGCGTGGCCTCAATGTGCCGCTCCAGGGCCGAGATCCGCTTGGAGACCGCCTGCTGGCTGATCCCCAGCTCGTCGGCCGCCGCCTGGAACTGGCCGGTCTCGGCGACGGCCACGAACGTCCGCAGTGTCTCGGCATCCACGCTCCCACCCTACTTCCACAACTTTTGGTTGTGTCTTGTGTGGTCAGTGTTGTTTGATCGACTGTTCTGCGCGGTGGTGAGATCAGTGCATGTCTACCCGCACAGAGCAGGTCATGTACGTCCATACGCCTGAGTTCGAGCGTCACGCGGAGCGGATCGTGGAAGTGACCGACGCGACGTCTCGGCTGAATGTGCTTCCGTTCAGCGACAGCGGAGGCCGCGCGGAACTACTTTCTGTTGTGTTCGGTGGCCCGCTGCCGGAGTCGGTGACGATCTACCCGCCGTTCTTCACCGAGCACGGACTGAACACGACGTTCGGGGAGAACGTCTTCGTCAACCAGGGATGCACCTTCATGGACAGGGGAGGCATCAGCATCGGGAGCGGCGTCATGATCGCCCCGAAGGTCAGCCTCATCACCGGAGGGCATCCACTGCCCCTGGCCGAGCGCCGCGCGTACCTCTCCTTCGCTCCGATCGTCATCGAGGACGACGTATGGATCGGGACGGCTGCCGTGATCACGCAGGGGGTGACCATCGGTGCCGGTGCGGTGGTCGCTGCCGGTGCGGTGGTCACTCGCGATGTCCCCGCCCGCACCGTGGTCGCAGGAGTGCCCGCACGGGTGATCAAGAGAATCGGCGTCATCCATCGGTCAGCTGATGGATGGCCTTGAGCGCCTGACCCGCTCCGTTCTCGGTCATCAGATGTTGCGCCGCTCGTGCGGCGGCTCGACTGTGTGCCTGCTGCTTCACTACTTGGTGCAGTGAGTCGGCAAGCCGTCCGACGGTGAGGGATCGGAAGGGAATGGGGTCGGTGGCGGCGCCGATGGCCGCAAGTCGCGCCGCCCAGAACGGCTGGTCCGCGGTCACCGGCACGGTGACCGCGGGCACTCCAGCGCGCAACGCGGCGGCCGATGTGCCGGCCCCGCCATGGTGGACCACCGCGGCCAGCCGTGGAAACAGCAAGGCGTGCGGTACGTCCCCGATCGTGAGCACGTCGTCCCCGGCGGCAAGCCCGGCACTGCCGGCTTGCAGGACACCGCGCAGCCCGGCGCGGCGCAGGGCTTGCACAACGATCCCGCTCAGCCGCTCCCCCTCGCCGGCTGCCATGCTGCCGAAGCCGATGAGGACGGGTCGGGGTCCGGCACGCAGGAAGTCCTCAAGCTCGGTAGGCAGCCGTTCGGTCGCCTCGTGATGGGGCCACCAGTTGCCCACGACCTCCAGGCCGGAGCGCCAGTCGGAGGGGCGAGGCACCAGGGCCGTGCTGAAGCCGTGCAGGATGGGCCAGTTCGCCTGTTCCTGTCGTCGACGCATCTCGGAAAGTGAGGCCGGGGGCAGCTGGAGGCGGTGGCGCAGCTTCGCGACCGCCTGTTCATAGACGCGATCGGCCATGCGCAGTGCGAAGCGTCCGGTGGCTCGGTTGGCGAGATGGCCCAGTGAGCGGGAGCCCGTGACAACGGGCGGGAAGTCACCGGTCGGTGCGGTGGGTTGAAGGTACACGCCGAGGCTCGGTGTGCCTGTCGCCTCGGTGAGGTGCCAGCCCAGCGGGGCCGTGGTGGTCGACAGCAGGAGCAGGTCCGTGCCCGCGTCCATCGCGTCGGCGAATCCCTGACCCAGTTCGGTGATGAACGTGGCAGCAGCGCGCATGAGTTCACGTTTGCCGGTGACGCTGCCACGCACTCGTCTGTCGGCGGGGAGGCTGCGAAATTCCAGCCCTGCGTCGTGTACGAGGGGTGCGAAGGTGTCTGTGGTGGCGAGGGTGACGTCGCATCCGGCCCGGCACAATTCGGCGCCCAGGCCCGTGTAGGGCGCGACGTCGCCGCGCGATCCGGCTGCGGCGATCAGGATCCTCATTGGTCCTCCTCCGAATCGGTACGGTCACCTGCGTGGCGGGCCGCGTTGGCGTGGACCGCCTTGCGGGTATAGGCGGCCAGGCCCGGGCGTTGCTGCGACGGCGGGATGACCAGAGCGAATGCGCGCGGGTCGGCGACGAAGTCGTCCGCGATACGCCGATGCATGTCGGGCGGGCAGGAGGTGAACCACCGTGCGATGTGCAAACGGTGCTCCTCGGCGAGGTCCATGGCCCGCTCGCCGTTGCTCAGTTCCCCCTCGTCGAAGGTCGCGATCAGCTCCGCGCGCCAGGCGGCGGCCTCGCCCATGAGCTGGCGCCAGTCCTCTTTGGTGTGGGCAGCCGCGCGCGCCATCGCCTCGCGCTGTCCGTCCGAGTGCGCCCACTTCAGTTCTGCCTCGGTGGCATAGCTCAGGTCGAAGGTGACCTCACCAAAGACCTGGAAGCGTTCTTGAGGAGTCAGGGAGATCCCGGTCTTCTGGACCTCTATCGCCCGTTCCGCCACCTTGGCCAGCCGTTGCAGTCTGGCGATCTCCTCATTCAGCTGCCGCTGCCGGGCCCGGAGCCGCTCCAGGGGACTCACCTGCGGGTCCTTGAAGATCGCGGCGATCTCGTCGAGGGGGAAGCCGAGCTCACGGTAGAAGAGGATCTGCTGGAGACGGACCAGGTCAGCCTCACTGTAGAGCCGGTATCCGGCGTGGCTGCGGTCACTGGGCGATAGCAGTCCCGCCTTGTCGTAGTGATGCAGAGTCCGCACCGTCACCCCGGCGAAGGCCGAGACCTGCCCCACGGAGTAGCTCATCCACCTGCCCTTTCGTCGGTACACAGCCTCAAGCCTGACGTAAGGGGAGGGTCAACTCCCGCCCGCTGCGACCACATGACGTCCATTGCCAAAGCTCGTGGGACCCGCGTACGGCAGAGGGGTGGGGACGGTCAGCGGGTGGCGCGCTCGGCGGCCAGGATCTGCCGGACGACCGCGTCGGGGTACGACATCATCACGACGTGGGAGGCGCCCTTGACCTCGGTGGTCGTGCTCTTGGCCCGCTTGGCCATGAAGCGCTGTGCCGCGGCGGGAATGACATGGTCGGCGCCGGGGATCACGTACCAGGAGGGCAGGCTCTTCCAGGCCGGTGCGCCGCTTCCTGCCGAGAGGCCCTCCACGCTGCCGGGGCGCTGGGTGACCGCCATGAGGCGGGTCAGCGAAGTGGGCAGGTCCTGGGCGAAGACGTCGTGGAACTTCGCCGGGTCGATGTAGCCGTCGGTGCCACTGGTGCCGTCGGGCAGCGGGAAGGGGCGGGTCACCAGTGCGTCCGGCAGTTGGCTGCCCGGGAACATGCCCGCCAGTCGCAGCGCGCTCTCGCCCTCGTCGGGGGCGAAGGCCGCGACGTAGACCAGGGCCTTGACGTTCGCGTGGCCGCGGGCGGCATTGGTGATGACCTCGCCGCCGTAGGAGTGGCCGACCAGGATGACCGGGCCGGAGAGGGTGTCGACGACGCTGGACAGG
>NZ_JASKYR010001249.1:0-1516 GCF_041028215.1 Streptomyces flavofungini | reverse complement strand
CGGTCGCCGACCGGGCCCGCCGCGGCGCCGGCGAGGGGCAGGAGGGCCGCGGCGGCCACAGCGCCCAGAAGCACGATCAGGCGGGGTTGCATGGCCCGAAGATAACGACAGTTGACGCGCGACCCGACCGCCGCACGCCCATTTCCCCTACATCTCGGGGGCGCTCACACCCGTACGAGTGAGGGCGTCGACCACGGCGTCCACCACGGCCTCGACGTCGGGCACCCAGGGCGCGGCCGAGCCGGGCAGCGGGGCCCGCTCCCAGTGGACCGTCCCCTGCCCGGTCCCGGAGGGCGGGAGGGCGAGATAGCCGCCCTCGCCGTGGAAGCGGAGGGAGCCGGGCACGTGGTCCTGGGCGTGGAGCAGCTCGCCGAGCTGCTCCAGGGAGTAGGGAGCGACCAGGAGGAAGACGCGGCTCTCGGTGGCGACCACCGGGCCGAGCCTGATGCCCGCCTCGTCGAGCGCGGCGAGGGCGCGCGCGCCCGCGTCCGCGGGGAGGCTGACGGCGCACGGGGCGCGGCCGCCGGTGGCGAGCACGACGGGCGCGGCGGGGCGGTTCGTCCACCACCAGCGCACCATGCGCTCGTCGGTGCTCGCGGCGAGGAGGCCGGGGTCGAGGGGGTGCGCGCCCGGCACCACGCATTCCGGGTCGGGATAGGCGCAGCGGGCACCGCCGCGCCGGTCCAGGCCGACTCCGGGCAGGACGGGCCACCGCCAGACGGTCGCGAAGGTCAGGGCCGCGCCGAGCTGTCCGGCACTGCGGCCGGACCTTCTTCCGATTCGCCAGGACAGGAGCCTGCGTCGCCTACCGAGGATCTCGCGCATGAGCGCTCGTTCCTTTCCGTTGCACGCCGGTGTGAGCCGGAAGGACTGCGGGCCACATCGCACCATGGATGGATCACTTCGATCACTTCGCTGAACGCACGAGCTGGCACATCTGACCCCAGCCTGCGGCATGGGGAACCACTCTGAACCGAGCGTTGACGTGGCGTGGGGTGGCGGCGCCTGGCGTTTTGCCGTCACGCGATATTGCCGGCCGCCTCCCCCACGGGAGGATGGGGCACGGTCGTCGTGAGTTATGACGTCCGGGTCCTCCGCGAGGTTCCGGAAGGTCCCCAACTGCCCCTTGCCATCACTGAGTACGTACCCAGCCCGATCGATGCAACGCTCTACCGAACGTCCTCAGTCGATCGTAATATGCCCTACCCAGAACTGTTTTCGGCCAAGTTTTCAAGATCGATTGTTGCCCTCGAAGTCCCCGTGGACACCAGGAAACCCAGCAGGACAATGCTGGACATCCCCTCATCAGTGCGTGTACATCTGGAGACATTGCTGGCGGCGCATAACGACATGGGGGTTTGCGATGCTATTGAGCAATACGCACCGGCCGGAAAGCCGTGAGCCATGACCACCCCGCATCTTCCGAAAGTGGCTGGAATCGATTCAACAGTTCCGCCACCCGCCCACACTGTCGCGCCGACCGCGCAGACCGCGTCCGCACCAGCGGGCTCCCCGC
>NZ_JASKYR010001248.1:0-1186 GCF_041028215.1 Streptomyces flavofungini | reverse complement strand
GTCGAGGGCGGGGTTGGGGCGGCGGAAGTTGGCCATCGGCGGGATGACGCCGTGCCGGAGCACGAGCAGCGCCTTGATCATGCCTGCCAGACCCGAGCAGACGTCGAGGTGTCCGATGTTGGCCTTGACCGAGCCGAGCGCGCAGTAGCCGGTGCGGTCGGTGTCGGCGCGGAAGGCGGCGGTCGCGCCCTCGAACTCGATCGGGTCGCCCTTGAACGTGCCCGTCCCGTGCGTCTCCAGATAGCCGATGCTGCCCGCGTCGACGCCCGCCCGGTCCAGGGCCCGGCGGATGGCGCCGCGCTGCCCGTCGGCGCTCGGCGCGGTGAACGCCCGCTTGTCCGCGCCGTCGTTGTTGAGTCCCCAGCCGCGCAGGACGCCGTGGATGTGGTCGCCGTCCGCGAGCGCCCGGTCGAGCCGCTTGAGCACGACGGCGGCGACGCCGGTACCGCCGACGGTCCCGTCCGCGTCGGCGTCGAAGGGCCGCAGGCAGCCGCTCTTGGAGAGGATCGACCCCTTCACGTACTGGTAGCCGAGCACCTGCGGCACATGCAGGGCGGTGGCGCCCGCGACAGCGATGTCACACTCGCCGTGGGCGACGGACTGCGCGGCCGTGTACACGGCGGTCAGCGAACTGGAGCACGCCGTCTGGACGTTCACGGCGGGCCCGGTCAGGCCCAGCCGGTAGGCGGCGCGGTTGGCGGTGAAGTCGGTGAAGTTCCCGACGGTGACCTGGAGGCCCGCCACCCAGTCGGCGATGCCCTCCTTGAGGACGTTGTGCTGGAGGTAGTTCTGGAGGGAGTAGAGGTGGTAGCCGGTGCTGGCGTAGACGCCGATCTCGTGGCGCGCGGGCTGCTCCGCGCTCTTGGCGTACCCGGCGTTCTCCAGGGCGTGGTGGACGCACTCCAGGAACAGCCGGTGCTGGGGGTCGGTGATACGGGCCTCGTGGGCGCTCATCCCGAAGAAGCTCGCGTCGAACCCGGCGATGCCGTCGAGGACCCCGCTCGCCCCGACGAAGTCGTCGGCGCGGTACTGCTCCTCGGTGATCCCGGCGGCCTCCAGCTCGGCCTCGGTGAAGCGGCGGATGCGGTCGGCGCCCTCGTGGATGGTGCGCCAGAACTCCTCCGGGGTGTCGGCGCCGGGCAGCCGGAAGTCCATGCCGATGACGGCGACGGGGGTGGGGCCGGGG
>NZ_JASKYR010001247.1:0-1914 GCF_041028215.1 Streptomyces flavofungini | reverse complement strand
GTTCGGGGTGCCGGAGCTGGTGGCCGAGGCCGCGCTGCTCCAGGCGCGCCTGGACTGGTTCCAGGCGGAGCTGGCCCGCTTCACCGGGGACCAGCGGGGATAGCCCGGCGCGGCGCGGGTACTCGGGCCTCCCAGCCAGAAGGGAGGCGGCACCGGTGACCGGGACCACGCACGAGCGGCCTGCGCGTGAACAGGCACAGCAACTCGGTGGGAGAGCTCATCGAGCGGGCCACCGCACAGCTCTCGGACCTCGTACGTCAGGAGATGCGGCTCGCCGGGCAGGAGCTGACGGAGAAGGGCAGACGGGCCGGGGTACTCGCGGTGCTGGGGCGCGGGCAGCTGGCCCGCGCGGTTCCGCCCACGCCGCAGGGGGCGCTGGACAGCGTCAAGGCGGACGTCGAGGAGATCAAGGAGAGGGCGCACCGATGACGAAGACGCCCGAGGGCCCCGGGACGACGGGTGCGAAGACGACGGGTGCGAAGGAGCCGGACGAACTGCGTCGGCAGATCGAGGAGACCCGCGGCCGGCTCGGCGAGACCGTCGGGGAACTGGTCGCGAAGACGGACGTAAAGGCCCGCGCCAGACAACGGGCGGACATGGTCAAGGGCCAGGTACGAGGAACGGCGGCACAGGTGAAGGACAAGGTCACGGAGCAGGCGGCGCGCGTCAAGGACAAGGCGTCGGACGGAACGGGCCAGGCCGCGGAGGGTGCGGCCGTGGCGAAGGGCAAGGCCGCCGAGGGGGCGGCCGTCGCGAAGGGCAAGGCCGTCGAGGGCGCCGCGCGGGCCAAGGAGGCCGCGCTCGGGGCCAAGGCGCGGGCGGAGGAGCACCCCGCCGTCGCACAGACCGAACAGAAGGTGGCCGAAACCGCGCGCCGGGTGCGGGAGAACGCGCCCGAGCCGGTGCGGGCCGCCGCCGACAACGTCATGCGCACCGGCCGCCGCAACCCGGGCACGTTCGCCGCGGTGGGCGCGGGGGTGCTGATCGCCTGGGTGGCGCTGCGCCGCCGGAGCAGGGGTGGACGCCGATGAGCGGGAGCAAGATCCTCTACAAGCCGCTCGGCATGGCCTTCGGCATGCTCGGCGGCGCGGTGGCGAGCGCGCTGTTCAACCGCACCTGGAAGGCGGTTGCGGGCCAGGACGACGCCCCCGACGCCCATGACGAGAACCGCGCCTGGGGCGAGATCCTGGCCGCGGCGGCCCTCCAGGGCGCGATCTTCGCCGTCGTCAAGGCGGCGGTGGACCGCGGCGGCGCGGTGGGCGTGCGCCGGGTCACGGGCACCTGGCCGGGCTGACCGCCCCGCCCGACGAGACCGCCSGACGGCCGTGTCCCCGAACGGGGCGCGGCCGTCCGGCGTGCCGGGCGGCCCGTGCGGCGTGCGGGGAGGCCCGTCCGGTGTGCCGGAGGCCTCGTTGACGGGGCCGGGGGCCCGGAGGAAGCTCGGGCCATGAGTCTTGAGGGTCCGCATCCCTACGCGCGCTACGTGGCGATCGGCGACAGCCAGACCGAGGGCGTCGGGGACGGCGACGACGTCCGGGGGTACCGGGGCTGGGCCGACCGGCTCGCCGAGATCCTGGCGGAGGGACGGCCCGGCCTCGGCTACGCGAACCTCGCCGTGCGCGGGCGGCTGACGGCGCGGATCAAGGCGGAGCAGCTGGAGCCCGCCCTCGCGCTCAAGCCGGACCTGGTGACCGTCATGGCGGGCATGAACGACCTGGTGCGCCCCGGCTTCGACGCCGCGCGGACCGCCGCCGACATCGAGGAGATGTTCGTCCGCCTGACCGGCGCGGGCGCGCGGGTGGCCACCGTGACCTTCCCCGACATCGGGCGCGTCGTCCCCCTCGCGCGGCGGGCGCTGCCCCGCGTCCTGGAACTGAACGCCCGGATCAGGGCCGCCGCCGACCGGCACGGTGT
>NZ_JASKYR010001246.1:0-1187 GCF_041028215.1 Streptomyces flavofungini | reverse complement strand
AGGCTCGACCCGACGGGACTCAGCCCACCGGAGATCGACCCGACMGGACTCASCGCAACCGAGGCTCGGCCCGTCGAGACTCAGCCCACCGGAGATCAACCCGACAGGACTCAGCGCAACCGAGGCTCGGCGTGGCCGGGACTCACCCCACTAGGGCTCAGCCTTGCGACCGGGACTCACCCCAATGGGGCTCAGCCTCCCGCCGCTTCCCCGAGCGCCGCGAGGACCGGGCGGATCAGCGGGTGCTCCTCCGCGCCGCACCGTACGGCCGCGAAGACCCGGCGGGTCGGGGCGGCGCCTTCGACCGGGCGCACCACGGCCCCGGACACGTCCATGCCGCGCAGCGCCGAACGCGGCACGAGGGCGACGCCCGCACCGGCCGAGGCGAGCGCCACCACCGCCCGGAAATCGTCGGACCAGTGTTCGAGCAGCGGCTGGAAACCGGCCTGCTCGCAGGCGAGGACCACCACGTCATGGCAGGGGTTCCCGGCGAAGGGGCCGATCCAGGCGTCCTTGGCCAGCTCCGCGAGCGGCACCCGTTCCGCGTCGGCGAGCCGGTGGCCGAGCGGCAGTACGGCGTCGAAGGGCTCGGCGTAGAGCGGCACGCGGGTCAGCCGGGGGTCGTCGGCGCCCGGCGCACCCCGGTACTCCACGGCCACCGCCACGTCCACCTGCCGGTCGAGCACCATCGGCAGGCTGGCGTCGCCCTCGGCGTCCTGCACCCGGACCCTGATCCCGGGCGCGGAGTCGGCGAGGCGGGCCAGGGCCGGGCCGACGACGAGGCCGATGCCGGTGGCGAAGGAGGCTACGGTCACCGTCCCCGCCTCGCCGGAGCTGTACGCGGCGAGCTCGGCCTCGGCGCGCTCCAGCTGGGCCAGGACGGCGTTGGTGTGGGCCAGCAGGATCTCTCCGGCGGGCGTCAGCCGCACCCCGCGCGCCGACCGCTCGACCAGCCGGTGCCCCGTCTCCTGCTCCAGGGCGGTGAGCTGCTGGGACACCGCTGAGGGCGTCAGATACAGCGCGGCGGCGGCAGCCGTGACGGTCCGGTGATCGGCCACCGCCCGAAGGATGTGCAGCCGCCGTGCTTCGATCATGCGCCAATTGTCCCTCACGGATGGGGAAGCCCCACCCGCCACGGAACCATCGCCCCGCAGGGGCCGCGGGAACCAGCAACCGCCCCGCAAGGG
>NZ_JASKYR010001245.1:0-1317 GCF_041028215.1 Streptomyces flavofungini | reverse complement strand
GAGCAGTCCGGCGAGCCCGGCGGCGTCACCGGATTCGACGGCGCTCCACAGGGCGGCGTCGGCCGGGTCGGCGGAGCCGTCGGCGGCGCGGCGGGCGGTGGAGGCGGTGGTGTCGGGCCAGTACCTCTCGTGCTGGAAGGCGTAGGTGGGCAGTTCGACGGTGGTAGCGCCGGTGCCCTGGTGGACGGCGGCCCAGTCCACGCGGACGCCGCGCACGTGCAGGCGGGCCAGGGCGGTGAGGGCGGACTCATCCTCCGGGCGGCCGGTGCGCAGCAGCGGGACGGCGTCCGCGCCGGTGTCGTCGCCGAGGGTGTCCTGGGCGGCGGCGCACAGTGAGCCGCCGGGCCCCAGTTCGAGGTAGGTGGCGGCGCCCGCCTCGTGGGCGGCGCGCACCGCGTCGGCGAACCGTACGGTGGAGCGCGCGTGCCGCACCCAGTAATCGGCGGTGCGCAGGTCGTCGCCCTCGGCAGGGCGTCCGGTGAGGTCGCAGACCACGGGCACGGTGGGCTCGTGGTAGGTCAGGCCCTCGGCGACCTCACGGAAGGCGTCGAGCATGGCCTCGGTGCGCGGCGAGTGGAAGGCGTGGCTGACGCGCAGGCGGCGGGTGGTGCGGCCGAGCCCCGCGATGTGCTGGGCGACGCGCTCGGCGGCTTCCTCGTCGCCGGAGACGACGACGGCCGAGGGCCCGTTGACGGCGGCCAGCGAGAGCTGGTCCTCCAGGCCCGCCAGGAGCGGCAGCACCTCCTCCTCGGAGGCCTGGAGCGACCACATGGCGCCGCCTTCGGGCAGGGCCTGCATCAGGCGGGCGCGGGCGGCGACCAGCGCGCAGGCGTCGTCCAGCGACAGCACGCCCGCGGCGTGGGCGGCGCTGATCCCGCCGATGGAGTGGCCGAGCAGCACCCCGGGGCGTACGCCCCAGGAGCGCACCAGCCGGTACAGGGCCGTCTCCAGTGCGAACAGGGCGGGCTGGGTCCAGCCGGTCTCGTACAGCGCGGCGGCGCCGGGGGTGCCCTCCTCGGCGAACAGCACGTCCTTCAGGGAGCCGTGCGGTGTTCCGGCGGGGGCGTCCAGGAGCAGCGGGTCGAGGCGGGCGACGACCTCGTCGAGCGCCTCGGCGAACACCGGGTACCGCTCGTACAGTTCGCGTCCGGTGCCGGGGCGCTGGCTGCCCTGGCCGGTGAAGAGCAGGGCGGTGCGGCCCGCGCCGCCCGTCTCGCCGAGGACGAGCGCCGGGTCGGTGCGCTCGTCGGCGAGGGCGGCCAGAGCGCGGCGGGCGTCCTGGGCGGTGCCGACGACGACGGCGCGCTGTTCGAAGGC
>NZ_JASKYR010001244.1:0-1424 GCF_041028215.1 Streptomyces flavofungini | reverse complement strand
CGGGGCGGCTGGGCGGGATGCGGTGCGCAGCGCCGGTGGCTTTCGTGCGCTCGGCGACCAGTGGGGCGCCCTTCAGTCCCTCACCCCCCTCGCCCTGCTCGCCGAGATCAAGGGCGACTACGAAGAAGCGGAGCGCCGACAGCTGGAGGGCCTGCGCATCGCGACGGAGCTGGGCCTCGCCTCGGAGATATCCGCCCGCCTCTCCGGCCTCGGCCGCCTGGCCCTGCTCACCCGGCAGTGGGACCGCGCCCGCGACCTGCACACCCGGGCCCGGTCACTCGCCGTCGAACAGGGCTACCGCTACGGCGAGATCCACGCCGAGATGGGCCTCGCCCTCGGCGCGCGCCGCTCGGGGGACCTCGACGCCGCCGAGTCGTATCTGCTCCGTCTCCGCGACCGCCACACGGACGTCTCCTCCCCCGCGGGTGACCATCTGCTCCACGCCGAGCTCGGTTTCCTCGCCGAACTCCGGGGCGACGCCGCCCTCGCCGAGAGCCACCACCTGCGCGGCCTGGAGATCGCCCGCGGCCTCGCCGAGCCCCGCGCCCTCGCGCTGTCCCTTGAGGGCCTCGCGGGCGCCGCCGCCCTCGGCGGCGACCCGGCGTCGGCCCGCCACGCGGCCCTGCTGCTCGGCGCCGCCGACGCGGCCCGACGCGGCGTCGGGGCCCCGCTGCCGCCCGCCGAGCGCGCCGACGTCGACCGGATCACCCGGGCGGTGAGCACCGTCCTGCGGCAGGCACCGCCCGGCTCGCCCGGCTTCGCCGAGGAGTTCGCGCGCGGCTCCGGTCTGTCCCCGGACCGGCTGCCGCACAAGCCGCTCACCGGCCCGCCCGGTTAGGGTCGTACGCAGCCACCGGGCCATCCGGAGGCCTCAGGCACCAGGGGGAGCACATGGCACTTTTCGGCAACGCGCACACCATCGACCCGGCGGGCGCGCAGCAGGAGTACGCCCGGCTGCTCGGGCACGGCGAGCAGGTGCACGCCGCGTACCTGCTGATACGCGACACGATGCTCTTCACCGACCGTCGGCTCATCATGATCGACAAGCAGGGCATCACCGGCAAGAAGGTCGAGTACCACTCGATCCCGTACCGCAGCATCACGCACTTCGCGGTGGAGACGGCCGGGCACTTCGACCTCGACGCCGAGCTGAAGATCTGGCTGTCGGGCAACGCGGCGCCGCTTCAGAAGACGTTCACCAAGGGCGTCGACATCTACGAGGTGCAGGCGATCCTGACCCAGTTCGTCGCCCGCTAGCACCTTCCGTTCGCCGGTACGCCGCCCGCTTCGGCGGGCGGATGTCTTCCGCGACCGGCGCGGCTGTGCTTGCCTGGGGGCCGTTTCGGCTGACTGGGGCGGGAGTTGCCGCATGCGGAAGCTGTGGAGCGCGGGGGGCGCYGGGCCGGTGCACTGCTGCTCGGGGG
>NZ_JASKYR010001243.1:0-1502 GCF_041028215.1 Streptomyces flavofungini | reverse complement strand
GGACGGGAGGCGGCGGCGGGCCGTACGGGCCCCCGGCCGCGACGGTCGGCTGGTGGGTGAGCGCCGTCTCCGTCATCGGCCTGCCGCCGGAGGCGACGAGCCGCAGATCGCGCTCGGCGTCGGCGGCGGACATCCGCTCGGCCGGGTCCTTGCGCAGCAGCCCCTCGATGACCGGGGTGAGCGGCCCCGCGCTGCGTGCGGGCGGCAACTGCTCGTCCACCACCGCGCGCAGCGTGCTCAGCGGGGTGTCCTGGCGGAAGGGGGAGCTGCCCTCCACCGCCGCGTACAGCAGCACGCCGAGGGACCACAGGTCGGAGGCGGGCCCGGGGCGCTGCCCGAGCGCGCGCTCGGGGGCGAGGAACTCCGGGGAGCCGACGACCTCGCCGGTCATCGTCAGCGCCGAGCTGCCCTCGACCATGGCGATGCCGAAGTCGGTCAGGACGACGCGGCCGTCGTTGGCGATCAGTACGTTGCCGGGCTTGACGTCACGGTGCAGGACCCCGGCGTCATGGGCGGCGCGCAGGGCCGCGAGCACCTCGGCGCCGATGCGGGCGACGCGCTGCACGGGCAGGGCGCCCTCCGCGTCGAGCACGTCGGACAGGGACAGGCCCCGGACGAGCTCCATGACGATCCACGGACGCCCCTCCTCCATCGCCACGTCGTAGACCGTCACGACATTGCGGTGCGGGATGCGGGCGGCGGCCCAGGCCTCCCGCTCCAGGCGGGCGTAGAGCCGGTCGACCTCGCCCGAGGGGAGCCCGGCGGGCGCGCGCACCTCCTTGACGGCGACCTCGCGCTGGAGCACGTCGTCACGGGCCCGCCACACGGTGCCCATGCCGCCCTCGCCCAGCGGCGACAGAAGGCGGTACCGCCCGGCGATCACGCGCTCTGGCTGGCTCACGGGGCGCCCCCATCCGCGACGGTGCGTTTCTCCACAAAAGTAGTCACGTGAGATAGCCCACGTCGACCCGGTGGAGCCAGAAGCGGCCTCGGGCGAAGATCCCGCGGAGCCCGGCGGTGGAGCGCTCTCCCCGCGACCCCCTATGCCAAATGTCCAAGTCGCCCTGGAATCAGTTGGATTCGGAGAGTAATCGTCAACCTCCTTACGGGGAAGGTGAATCCTGCCACCGGGATACACGGGTGTCGTGGTGGGGCGATAGGGTTAACTTGCCCTGGGCCGGGTGCCCTCGTACGGGTGGGGAGTGACATGGAACAGATAACGGTGCGCAGCAGGGCGCGTGTCCCTGCGATCACGTGTGGAAGCAGTGCGACCAGCTCGCGCCTCGACCGCCATCTCTCGGTGCTGGGCGGCCCCGCCGTCCCGCAGCGCGAGTCGCACGAGGCGACGTTGCTGATGCGTGAGCTGACTTCACGTGACGCCGCGCACGCCCGTAGCAGCAGGGGTGCACGAGTGAGGCATGTCTCGCTCTTCGCGCCACTGCGTCGGCTGCGGCGCTCGCTTTTCGGCGGACGCTGACCACGGGTGGTCCCCGGGACTGAGC
>NZ_JASKYR010001242.1:0-1641 GCF_041028215.1 Streptomyces flavofungini | reverse complement strand
ATCGGGGGCAGGGTGTCCAGGGCCCAGTAGCGGCCCCGGGTGAAGGGGTAGGCGGGCAGCGCGACCCGGCGGCCCGCACCGGTGGCCAGGACGCTGAAGTCCACGTCCGCCCCGTGCAGCCAGGCAGCGGTGAGCGCGGCCTCGACCGCGTCGGCGCGGGGGCGCGCTGTGGTCCGGGGGGCGGCCCGAGTACGGCGGTGGCGTTGGTGCCGCCCAGGCCCATGGAGTTGACCAGGACGTACGCCGCGTCCCCGGCCGCGATCCGGCCTGGTTCGGTGCGCACCGTGAAGGGGCTCTCGGCGAGGACACCCGGGTTGCGGGGGCGCTCGAAGAGCGGGTGCGGGGGCAGTACGCCGGTTCTGGCCACCGCGACGGCCTTGATGAGCCCGGCGATGCCCGCGGCGGGTCCCGCGTGCCCGATGTTGGCCTTGACCGAGCCGAGACCGCAGTATCCGGCGGCTACGGTCCCGCCCGCCGCGCGCAGACCGGCGGTCAGGCCGCGCAGTTCGATCTGGTCGCCGAGCGGGGTGCCCGAGCCGTGCGCCTCGACATAGCGCAGCTGCTCGCCGCGGACACCGGCCACGTCCAGGGCGCCCGCGACGACGTCGGCGAGCCCGGAGGGGCTGGGGGCGGTGAAGCCGGAGCGGGCCGAGCCGTCGTTGCCGACGGCGGTGCCGTGCACGACCGCGAGGACGGGGTCGCCCTCGCGCAGGGCGTCGGACAGCCGCCGCAGGACGACGACGCCCACGCCGGAGCTGAAGGAGGTGCCGGTCGACCGCGCGTCGAAGGGCCGGCAGTAGCCGTCCGCGGACTGGAGGCCGCCCGCGTGGTGGCGGTAGCCGAGCATCGGCTCGTTGACGCAGGCACCGCCGGCGAGCGCCATGTCGCACTCCCCCGCCAGGAGGCTGAGGACCGCGTAGTGCACGGCTGTCAGTGAGGAGGAGCAGGCGGTCTGCACTCCGATGGAGGGACCGCGCAGCCCCAGCTTGTAGGCGACGCGCGAGGGCAGGAAGTCGCCCAGGCCGCCCAGGTGGAGGGCCACGTCGTCGACGGCGCCCAGGACGCCGTCGGCGTGGGCCCGTGCGGCTTGCAGCGCGGCCATGTAGGTGCTGGGGCTGCCGCCTGCGAACACGCCGGTGACCAGGTGACCGCCGACGGGCGCGTGTCCCGCTGATTCCAGGGCCTGCCAGCAGGCTTCGAGGAAGATGCGCTGCTGCGGGTCGGTGGCGGCCGCCTCGGCGGGTGAGTAGCCGAAGAAGTCGGCGGCGAAGTCGCCCGCGTCGGGGACGCAGGCCGCCCGGGCGACGTAATCGGGTGCGTCCAGGGTCTCCTGGGACAGCCCGGCCGCCCGCAGCGCCGCCGGATCGAGGTCGCGGATGGAGAGCCTGCCCTGGGCGATGTTCGCCCAGAACTCCTGCGGGCTCCAGGCATCGGGGAMGCGGCAGCCGATCCCGGTGATGGCGATGGCACCGTCGTACCGCCGGCCAGGGCCCAGAACTCCTGCGGGCTCCAGGCATCGGGGAAGCGGCAGCCGATCCCGGTGATGGCGATGGCACCGTCGTGGCTCACGCCGGACCGCCCTGACCGGCGGTACGACGGCCACGGCCGAGCAGCCCGGCCCGGTCATGCGCCGGGGCGGGC
>NZ_JASKYR010001241.1:0-2095 GCF_041028215.1 Streptomyces flavofungini | reverse complement strand
GCGGGCCTGCGCAGCCTGGTCCTTGTGGTGCGCTGACCCGGACGGCCGGTGCCGCTGCGGGGTGCGGGCCGCTTGCCCGACCGGGTGGTGTCGCGGGGTCCCGAGGCCCGCGGTCCGGTCCTCGACGCGCCGGTGCGCGCAGCACCCGTGCGGGACGAGGCCCCCGTACGAGGCGAGGCTCCCGCGCGCGAGGACGCTCCCGTACGAGAGGACGCCCCGGTACGCGAGGACGCCCCCGTGCGTGGCCCGGCGGAACGGGGCGGGGGAGTGGCGCCGGGCSRYGMRCGSGGCTGGGTGTGCTGGTCCGCGTAGCTCTCGGCGAGCCTGCCCGTGGGCCGGTCCAGGTCCTGGCGCGGCGCGGGCGGGCGGGGATCGCCGAGGCCCTGTGCCTCGCGGGCGGCGATCTCCTTGAGCCGCAGCGAGAGCTGGAGCGTGCTGGGCCGCTCCTCCGGGTCCTTGGCGAGACAGGCCCGGATCAGCGGCGCGAGCGAGTCCGGAACGCCCCTGAGCTGGGCTTCCTCATGCACCACCCGGTAGAGCATGACCTCGGAGCTGCCGTGGCCGAAGGGGGAGTCCGCCATGCCCGCGTAGGCGAGCGTGGCGCCGAGCGCGAAGACGTCCGTGGCGGGGGTGACGGCGGCGCCGCGCACCTGCTCGGGCGCGAGGAAACCGGGCGAGCCGACGGCCGTGCCGACGTGGGTCAGGGTGGAGGCGCCGGTGGCCCAGGCGATGCCGAAGTCGATGATCCGCGGGCCCTTGGGGGACAGCAGGATGTTCGACGGCTTGAGGTCGCGGTGGACGACACCGGCCTCGTGCACGGCCACGAGTCCCTCGGCGAGCGCCGAACCGACCACGGCCACGTCGGCCGCGGCGAGCGGCCCCTCGGCGGCGACCTTGTCGTGCAGCGAGGGCCCCGGGACGTACTGCGTGGCGAACCATGGGCGGTCCGCGTCGAGGTCGGCGGCGACGAGCCGCGCCGTGCAGCCGCCCCTGATCCGCCGGGCGGCCGAGACCTCGCGGGCGAACCGCGAGCGGAACTCCTGATCCTCCGCCAGGTCGGGCCGGATCACCTTCAGGGCGACGCGCTGCCCCCTCCGGTCCGACCCCAGATAGACGACCCCCATGCCGCCGGCGCCCAGGCGCCTGTGCAGCCTGAACGAGCCGACGACACGCGGGTCCTCGCGCCGGAGCCGCATCATCGCCATGTCCATCCCCGCTACCCGGTCCGTCTGACGAGCCACAGCTTACGTTTCCACGGGCGGGCACGTGCAGAGGCCGCGCCCTCGCGGGCCGACGGATTGTCAGTGCCGGGTGGGAAACTTGAAGAGTGGTCAGGGGGCCGGGCGGGCATGGCCGTTGCGGCTGCCCCGATCTCCAACCATCCGTCGCCGAAGGGGGATTGATCGCGTGAAGGGTGATCGTGTGGAGATAGTCGTGGATGCCGGGGACACGACACGCACCTACGAAGTGGTGGCGAGCCGGGCGGGTCGCCGGGTGGAGACGGCGGTGCGCAGAGGAGTGGTGGAAGTGAGCGAAGTCACCCGTGGCGGAGGCGTCGTGCGCACCGCCCGCTTCATGGCGACCCGGGTCCTGGCCCTGGTCGAGCAGCCGGTCCCCAGGGAGGACACCGCGGAGGCACGCCGCCCCCTCGGGGAAGACCCTGAGTCCTGGACCCCCGTCTCCAACTAGGGGAGTACGCGAGCGCGGGCCGGTCATCCTCCGGGAGGCCAGCCAATCGGTACGAGGGCATGACGTCGGGCACGGCGCGCGCGCCTAGATTTGAGGTCAAGCGGCGGGTGCAGCACTCGTCCCCCGAGGTCAAGCGCCCGCCGCTGCCACAACCACATCGAGATCGGTCAGGAGAGGAACCATGGCGGACATCGCACCGCGGACCGTCATCCGCAATCGTGGTCGCAGGTTCTCGGCGCTCGGCGTCCGGCCTTCCGGCACGCGCCACCCCTTGGTGGCGACGGCCATGGTCCTCCCTCTGGCAGCCCTGCTCGTGGTCGTCTTCGGCGGCTGGGACGCAGTGGTCACACAAGCGTCGTCCGTGGGCGTGATGCTGGGGCGCTGAGCGGCGCCCCAGGCCCGGAAG
>NZ_JASKYR010001240.1:0-1329 GCF_041028215.1 Streptomyces flavofungini | reverse complement strand
CTCCGGGGGCGCCGAACGCGCTCCCGCCCGCCCCCAGGGCGGCTCCCACCCCGGCGATCGCGCCCGTGGCGACCACGGCTCGGCGGCTCGGCCCTGACCTGTCTGACGGCAGCATGCGACACCCCTCGGTGGACGGAGATCCGTGCCGATCACGATGCGGCCCTCCGGCGGGGGCGCCCATGGACAAAGGAGGGGCAGGTGTTGGACTAACGGGGCTCGCGGGACGCGCGGCGGCCGGGCGCGGGCCGGGCAGCGCGACGGGGCGCCCGCGCGTGCGGACGCCCCGTCGTGGAGCCTCGGGCCGGTCGGGGACTCAGAGTCCCGCGGCCTCCTTCTCTATGTCGCCCGCGAAGGTCGACACCTCGGTGTAGACGCCGGGGAACTTCGGCCGCGCGCAGCCGTTGCCCCAGCTCACGATGCCGACCTGGATGTACTCACCGGCCTCGTCCTTGCGGAACATGGGGCCGCCGGAGTCGCCCTGGCAGGTGTCCGTGCCGCCCTCGGCGAGCTTGCCTGCGCAGAGTTCCTCGCCGGGCGTCAGGTCGGCGCCGTACGCGGCCTCGCAGTCGGCGTCGCTGACGAACGGGACGGTCGCCTTGAGGAGCTTGGTCTGCTGCTGGCCGCCCTCCTTGTCGGCGCCCCAGCCCGCGATGGTGAAGTCGCCCTCGTTGTACGTGGTGTCCTTGGCGATCTTCAGCGTGGGCTGGTCGATCGGCTTGGCGAGCTTGATGAGCGCCCAGTCCTTGCCCTTGCCGTCGTAGCCGGGGGCCTGGAGGACCTTGGTGGACTTCACCTTGACCGCGTCGGGGCTGTTCAGGTCCGCGACGCCGCCGGTGGCGGTGATGCCGGTGTTGTCGCCGGAGCCGTCCACGCAGTGGGCGGCGGTCAGGACGATGTCCTTGGCGTACAGAGCGCCGCCGCAGCCCATCGACAGACGGACCATGAACGGGAATTCACCCTGCTCGGCGGGGGTGCCGCCGACGACGCGCTCACCCGGCTGGGGGCCCGGGTGCGGCGCCGCCTGGGCGGCCAGGGGCTGAAGGCTGACGGTGGCCAGAGCGATCGCGCCGAGGGTGGCGGCTCTCTTCACTCCACGCAGCTTGGTGTTCAATTGTCTTCCCTTCGTGGGGGGTTCGTGGGGGGATACGCCTGAGCGGGCCCCTGCCGCCCGCACGGAGTGCGCGCCGGTGGCATGAGCCCGCCAAAGCGTTGCTGGGGATTATGGAGATCGGCGTCCGCCCGGGACAAGGGGCGGTTTCCAGCCACGGCGTGTTGTTCACGGCCGGTCCGTTGTCGGCGGCCGGTCGTACAGTGGGAACGGTCCGGGGG
>NZ_JASKYR010000124.1:0-13772 GCF_041028215.1 Streptomyces flavofungini | reverse complement strand
ACCTGCCCCCGCCCGAGCGCACGGACGCCGGGGCCGCACTCGGAACGACGGAGGAGTTCTGGCGCGAGTGGGTCGCGCAGTGCACCTACGACGGCCCCTACCGCGAGGCCGTCATCCGCTCCCTGATCACGCTCAAGGCCCTCACCTACGCCCCCACCGGCGGCATCGTCGCCGCCCCCACCACCTCCCTGCCCGAGGACATCGGCGGCGTACGCAACTGGGACTACCGCTACACCTGGCTCCGCGACGCCGCCATCACCCTCTCCTCCCTCCTGCGCACCGGCTACCGCGAAGAGGCCCGCGACTGGCGCGACTGGCTGCTGCGCGCGGTGGCGGGCGACCCGGAGAACCTCCAGATCATGTACGGCATAGCAGGTGAGAGGGAGCTGACGGAGACCCTCCTGCCCTGGCTGCCCGGCTATGAGGACTCCACCCCCGTACGCGTGGGCAACGGCGCCGCGGACCAGCTCCAGCTGGACGTCTACGGCGAGGCCGTCGAGACCCTGCACCTCGCCCAGCTCTCCGGTCTGGCCCAGAACGACCACGCCGACCTCCTCCAGCTGCGCCTCATCGGCCACCTCGAACAGCACTGGCGCGAACCGGACGAGGGCATCTGGGAGATCCGCGGCCCGCGTCGGCACTTCGTGCACTCCAAGGTCATGGCCTGGGTGGCCGTCGACCGCACCATCGAACTCCTGGAGACCACCGCCCTCGACGGCCCGCTGGAGCGCTGGCGCGCCCTGCGCGACGCCATCCACGAAGACGTCTGCGCCCGCGGCTACGACCCCGACCGCAACACCTTCACCCAGTCCTACGGCTCCGCCGAACTGGACGCCTCCCTGCTCCTTATCCCCCAGGTCGGCTTCCTGCCGCCCGACGACAAGCGCGTGATCGGCACCATCGAGGCCATCCAGCGCGAACTGCTCACCCCCGACGGCTTCGTCCTGCGCTATCCCACCTCCGGCGGCGATGCGGGCGTCGACGGCCTGCCCGGGGACGAGGGCGCCTTCCTGGCCTGCTCCTTCTGGCTCGCCGACGACCTGGCCCTGATCGGCCGCGTCGACGAGGCCCGCGAGCTCTTCGAGAAGCTGCTGGCCATCCGCAACGACGTCGGTCTGCTGGCCGAGGAATGGGATCCGCGCCGCAAGCGTCAGGTGGGCAACTTCCCCCAGGCCTTCAGCCACGTCCCGCTCATCGACAGCGCCCTTCGCCTCAGCACACCGGCCACCCTCCCCGGACCTCAGGCGGATGCCGCGTCAGCGGTCACCGGCGCGGCGAGGATGGCGTAGGCCACCGCGGCGAGGCCGGTGTGCAGCGAGGTGTGCCCGGCGATGTGCGGGATGCGCAGCAGATCGTTGATGACCTTGATGCCGATCTGTACGCGCAGCCGGGCCGCCGAGGCGTCGACGCCCGGGACGATCTCCTGGACCAGCGCGGTCCATTCGGCCGCGTACTCCCGCTGCGCGCCGAGGATGTCCGCCTCGACCTCGCGCTCCCCGGAGCGGCCGACCACGAGCGCGCCCCACTCGCGGGAGTGCTCCACATAGGAGGCGATCACCAGGCGCAGGGCCTCGTCGGGTGCGTCGGTGCGGGCGAACGCCGCGTCCAGGCTGATCCACAAAGAGTGCGTGCCGCGTTCGTAGACCGCGCGCAGCAGGTCGGCCTTGCCGGTGAAGTAGCTGTACAGGTTGGGTCCGGTGACCTCGGCGTCCGCGCCGATGTCGGACATCGAGGTCTCCTGGTAGCCCTGCGCCGCGAACCGCCTGGCCGCCGACAGCAGCAGGCGCTCGCGGCGGGAGACGGGGGTGCGGCCGGTGCGCGGCGGCGGCCGCTCCTCGCCTGCGGCGGTGAGCGGGGCGGAGGCGATGGCGTGCAGCGCGGCCCGCACCCCGGCGCGACGGCTCGCCGCCTTGGCGTGCAGGGTGGTACTGCCCAGGCAGGTGAGTGCGGAGAGCATCGCCCAGGCGAGGAGGTCTTCGTTGTCCTCGTCGTCCTCGTCCGGGTCCGCGCGGTGTGCGCGCAGCACCGGCCGCAGGGCCCCGGCCCAGGTGTGCATGGTGGCGCGGTGTTCGCTGCGCACCGCGGGATCGGCGTAGCGCACCTCGCGGTCCCACAGGTCGGCCACGTAGGGGTGGGGGGCGACGATGTCGACAGCCTGGTCGATCGCGGGCCCGAGCGCCGTCTCGGTGACGGGCTGGGCGAGGCAGGCGAAGCTCTCCCGCAGCACGGTGTCCAGCAGGTCGTTCTTGGTGCGGAAGTGGCGGTAGAGGGCGCCGGCGGTGATGCCCACCTGCTGCGCGAGCGCGGTCATCGTGACGTTCGGGTAGCCGAGCTCGATGAACATGTCGCGGGCGTGCGTGACGATCTGCTGCTTGCGGTCCTTGGGGCGTCTGCGCGGTGCACCGGCCGGCTCCGTGCTCACCCCTGGCTGCCTCCTTTGGCATCGTGCGCGGAATCCGTCCGGGGATCTTACCCGTCGCGTATGGCGGGACCTGTGCCGACAGCCCGTCAGTCCGCGGTCGGCAGCGCGTTGTCCAGGAGGATCTCCGCCGCCGCCCGCGCGTGGCGGCCGTAGTCCGCCTCGCCCAGCACCATGGCGCGGCTGGCGGCGCCGTCCGCGAGGGTCACGAGCTGCTCGGCGAGGTTCGGTGGGCCGGTGGCAGCCCAGTTCCGCCACCAGGTCAGCCACCAGGTCAGCCACCAGCTCATGGAATCTGGTATCCCGCGCCTGGGACAGTCTGGATGACCGGCAGCTGTCCGAGCTTCACGGCGACGACATCATCCCGCCCGCAGGCCATTTCCGCGGCTACGGAGGCTTACGCGCTTTTCCCAGCTGCCGATCCGGGTCCGGCTCACGCGCCTGTACGGTTCCCTTTTCATGGTCTGTGGGCTGGTTCCGGGCTGCTGGAGCTCACCAAGGAGGACGGAATCGCTCCGGTTCCCGACCTGCCCAAGGGGGACAGCACAGCAGTGCCCGTGGTCCGCAGCGGCAAGCTGCGGCCGTCTCTCAGCCACTGGCGGGTCATCTCGTCACAGGCGGCACTGAACCCCCGTACAGGCAGTCGCAGTTCGGGGGCGTCGGCGTCGAGGTCGAGCAACGCGCAGATGCTCTTGATTCCCTCGTGCCGGACCTCCTCGAAGGTCTCCCAGGCGAGGTCCGTGGCTTCGCCTCTGCGCAGGATGATGTTCAAGGCGGCATCCTCGTGGTCGGCGAGGAAGTTCAGGTGGTCGGCGAAGTGCCTGCGCAGGCGTGCGCTGGTCGCTCCGTCGGAGGTGATGGTTGTACCTGCCACAGCAGGTCGGCACCGGTAGCGGCAAAGGCCCGCCGCAGCGGCACACCCGGGAACCCCAGGTCGGCCAGCACCAACTGGCCCGGACCGCAGGAACGGGGCAGATGACGGACCAGGGTGACCTCCCCGGTACGGCAGTCGGCCAGCTCCGCATCCAGCACCAGATGCGTGCCGGTCTCCACTAGGCGGTTCCGGCGCGGGCGGCCTTAACCATCTCCCGCCACAGCCACTCCGACAGCTCTCACGGCTCCTTGCGGGGGTGCGGCCCGAGGCCGAGGCCCGCCCGGGTCTCGGCTCGCCCGGCGCGGGTCAGCAGCCCGTACGGCCGTCCGGTGGCCCCGGTGCCCAGCTCGATCGGGCCCCGGCC
This sequence comes from Streptomyces flavofungini, assembly GCF_041028215.1. GTDB lineage: Bacteria > Actinomycetota > Actinomycetes > Streptomycetales > Streptomycetaceae > Streptomyces > Streptomyces flavofungini_B. The sequence goes on along the minus strand of NZ_JASKYR010000124.1, from coordinate 10,115 downwards.
AGCGAGCGCAGTCGCCGTGGCCCCGGCACCGGACTTCCACACGCCCTGCGCCTTCAGCTTGCGGGTAGCGCCGAGGTGGCGGTGCTCGTCCTCCGGGCCCTGGTCCCGGTGGATGCTGGAGGTCAGGCGGTCACGAGCGATGGCGATCGGCCGCCGCCCAGACCGAGCCGGACGACGTCATAGTGACAAGCTGACTCGTAGCCATCGCCTGACTTCCAAAGGAGATATGACGTCGAACGTGCTTGGCCCGGCGTTCCTCTGCGTCAGCTCGCTTACCGCCAGCCAGCCAGCCAGCCAGCCCCGAGAGTACTGGGCGGAGGAGCCACGGTGACTCACCCGGGTATCGTTGGGAGGTCGCTATCGCGAGGACTGGATGGCCAGTTCATGAAGGAAGAGCTTGACGTCTCTCGCTGTCTGCTCCGGCGTCGGCCGAGGCCCGGAGGTGACCACGGGTTGGGCGGTTACGGTGGCCGCGCTGTTTCCCCAGACACAGCGGGAACTGGTCGTGGCCGCGGCTCCGTATTCGACGCAGCGCAGCGTCCCACCGATCTGCCCGGGGTCAAAACTGCGCACCTGGCCGGAGTCAACGGGCGTGCCGAGCAGGACGGACACGATGTCGTCGTCCTCGCCTGGCTCGGACACATCGACGGAGGGGTCGAGTTCCAGGGTGACCATGTAGGACTTCACGCCGTCCGAGCCCACGTAGGTCGCGTGTGCGGTCTCTTCGTTGACATTCAGGTTGTCGCCCCCATGAGTGGCGGACCACAGAGACTTGTCATCCTTGCCCGCGAGCCGGTAATCGCCGAAGCCAGTCGGCACTTGGGCCGTGTGTCTGACCGGCGGCTCGTCCCTCTTCTTGGTGGTCTGCCAGAGTACGAGCGCTGCGGTGGCCGCCAGCGCCAGGGTTACGGCGCCACCGACCATCCTGCGGCGCTTGCGGCGCCGGGCGGTCTTCATCCGTACCGCCGCCCAGTCAAGGGGGCGACTTGGCCCGTCGGTGCCAGGCATCGCTGCCGTGTCCGTCGGAGTTGCGTCATGCGGAGGTGTCCCGGACTGCGGCATCTACCTCGACCTTTCACGCGCGATGGCGACGTGGGCTACACCAACCGCACGTGGCCTTGTTCTCGTTCAGCAGCAGACTTTGTCTGCCGGTTTGGGCTTTGGTGCACTTCATGACGTGTCTTATCCCAGCCTCTGCCGACCTGCTCCCGGTTTGAATGACTGATCTGATTCGCTCGTCGTCTCCGATGGTCCGGTTCGTCGGGGGTTACTCGTATATCTGGGCGGCTGAGAGCTGATGGGCGACCGACCGCCAGGTGACCGGTTCGACGTGGGTGTGCGGTACGTCGGCGCCAAGCCAGGCGGCCCAGGATTCGAGTATCTGGCTGAGCGTGCCGGACGCCCAACCGCCGCCGTCACCAGCCCACTCACTGTGGCTGGTCTTTGCCTGCGTTTCCCGCTGGTCGCGGGCGAAGTCGACGGCGAGTGTCGCGGCATACAAGCGCAGATCATGGGGGCTGTCTACCTCGCCCGGCTCCGTGACGGTACCGGCGAGAGACCTGTCGTACGTGGGTGGGTAGGTGCGGAGGGTGTCCAGTTGGAAGGCCAGTCCCTGCCACCCGGGCCGGCCGGGCGCCTCTTCGTACAGCAGATCGGTGCCGTCAAGTCGGCCTTCCAGGAGCCGGACCCAAGCCCAGAGAAAGCCGTCGACGGACCGGTTCGTCCAGTGCCGTGCTGCGGGCATGCCGGGGGCCTGGCCGTCGCCCGCGTTCTCGCACTCGGCCGACAGCCGTTGAAGGTAGGCGGTGAAGTCCGGCCGGGACTTCACCTGCCGCCAGGAGCCGATGTTTAGGGGTGCGGGCACTTTGAAAGAGTGCCAGCGGAGTGCGTTCCTCCGGTGAATATGCGGAGAAACGCTTGCTCGGAGCGCCTTGATGCCGCCTAAATCCCGAGGTGGACGTACTGCGCGCCCAGAGGGCCACTCCCCGCACCTCCGGGGACGCTCCCGCCCCCGAGCCTTGCCGCCGCCTACGAGGAGAACTTGCTGCCCATGCCGTCAGCCGACGACGTACGCGACTTACTCGTCCCGCACCTCATGGGGCGCTTGAACGATGTCCACACCGAACTCAAGGTGACGAGCCTTGCAGTCGTGGAGCACGGCCGCTTCTTCACTCCGGTCGTCGAGCTGACCGCTCACCGGCAGGAGTGGCGCGTGCGCCTTGACAGCGACCGTTCGGCGATGGCGCTGTTCAACGGCGTACCGCCGCACGATGTAGTGCGTGGCGTGGCCTCCGATCTCCGCATCCGCCTGTTCGAGTGGTGGCACACGAAAGACTCCGAACGCCAGTCAGCGAAAATGAGCGAGCGCATCGACTAACGCATCACGGTCGGGGCGTCGCTCACCGCGCGCTCCGCGCGGGCCCGGCGCAGCGCGGCGGCCTCGCTCGCTGCCGCCAGGCGGTGGCGCTGGAAGCGAACCTGCTCGATCGAGGCTGGCGCGCCGTCCGCGATGACGTCAGGCTCGTGTATCGCCCGGCAGGACGGCCTCGCATCGCGGCGGTCTGCCGCTCCACCGCATCCGCGATGGCTGGGTCCACCGGGAAGGTCCGGGCGGACTGGCGGTGCGCCTCGGTCGCGCGGCGGTATCCGGCGGGCGGGGAACGGCGCTTACCGGTGCGGCGGGCACGGTCGGCCGAGGGGCCAGTTCGGCCACCGCCGCCGTGGTGGGACCGGCGGCCTTGACGGGCGCGGGCGCCAGGACGTGCAGGGCTCGGACGTTCGCCTGCGGCGCCTTTGTGGGGGTGGCCGTCCTGATCAGCTTCGGGCCGCTCCGGCGCAGCTGCGGGCCAACGGCCGAATTCCGGCGACGGCATCCACACCGCCGGTGTCCGCGTCGAACGTCCCCGCCTGGACGCGGCCGGTTAGTACTTCCTGCCCGACATCAACGCCGACATCCTGCCGCCCGACCCGGCGGTGATCCTCACCGTACCGACCGGAGTCAACGCCCAGCGCATAACGCAGCGCGGCATCCGGCATCGCTTCCACCTCGACCCGACCATGCCCGCCCACGAAGCCGTCCTCTACGCCGAGTCGGCGCAGACCCTCGTGGCCAAGAGCGTGCAGCCGGACCGGGCAGTCGTCGTCACACCAGTCCGCCCCGACCGGCTGGGCGTGCACCAGCGGGTCGCGCACCCGGTCGTGGAAGGAGACAGCCACGTCCGCGTCCTGATCCGGCCGGGCACGGACGAACGCGAAGGCAGACCCATGAGCGGCACGCCCCCGGCCTCCCACCACCCGCGACCCCAGTGCGGACCACCTACAGGCAGCAAGCATCCGGCTCGTAGACGCCCGCGCTGCCGGGACCCCTCTTGCACGGCTTGGCGCCGGATGGTCCACGGTGTGCCCGGCACGCTGCTCGGGCATTCGACCCGCTCGTTCCTCACGCACTCTCCGGGACCCACCCAGCCTCAGCCGCCGAACGGCGATCATCCGGTCACCCACGACCGCAGACCAACCCGCGCCCACACCGCATGACCAGGCAACAAACAACCGGAAACGGCTCACGCACAACCGCTGCCACCAACACGCCCCCTCACGCCTCGTCAAAGGCATCGAGCAGGCGCTCGTACGCCAGCTTCGGCCGCAGGGCCGCGTCCCACGGCAGGGAATCGGCCGTGCGAGGAGGATAGATCTTGGTGTCGGCGGTGGAACCGTACCGGTCGGTCAGTCCCCATGTGGAGAACGATGTGCAGTTCGGCTCCTCCAGGCAGACCCGCAACTTGCCCGCCATCTCATCGGCCTGGATCTGCCGCCCGTCCTCCTCGTCCTCATCTATGGGGACATCCATCTCCGACACCCGCGCCTGAACCCCGAGTTCGGCCAGATCCCGCACATGGCTGCGGAAGGTCTCCGGATCGATGCGGTCGCCGGGTGCGTACTCATGGTTCTGGAAACCCACGCCGTCGATCGGTACGCCGCGTTCCTTGAGCCGCTTGACCAGATCGTAAAGGGCGTCCCACCGCTCGCCTTCCTCCTCGACCCCGTACTCGTTGAGGAACAGCCGTGCCTTCGGATCGGCCCGGTGGGCGGCCCTGAACGCCTCGTCGATGTACTCCTCGCCCATGGCCTCGAACCACGGGCTCTGCTCGGAGCGCAGACCGCGATCCCCGTTGGTGTAGCTCTTCTCGTCGTCGGACATGGGCTCGTTGACCACATCCCATTCCGCGACCTTGCCCTTGAAGTGCCCGGCGACCATGGCGATGTGCCGGAGCATGGTTTGGCGCACCTCCTCGGGGCCGTCGGTCTCCCGCATCCAGTCGGGCAGAGCCTCGTGCCAGACGAGGGTGTGTGCGTGCACCTTCATGTCGTTTGCGCGGGCGAAGCGCACCAGCAGGTCCGCGTCGCGGAAGTCGTAGACGCCCCTGCGTGGGTGGAGGAACTGTGGCTTGAACGCGTTCTCCGGAGTGAGCATGGAGAACTGGCTTCCCGCGAGCGCCCGGTAGCGTGCGTCGGTGAGCAGCGGGTTCTCGGCCAGGGCGGCGCCGACGTCGAACGGCCGCCCCACGTCAGCGGCCCGCGCACGCAGCGAGTCCTCGGACTGCTCCTGGCGTAGCTGCGGCGCCTTGATCACGCGGAGCGAGTCACCGCTCTCTGCCCGCGCGGTGAGCTGCGTCAGACGCCATCCCTCGCGGCGCTCGTCCTCGCTCGCGTCCGCCTCCAGTCCGAACCAGACGGTGCCCTCGGCGAACACCCCCGGGTCCCGCACGGTTCCCAGCCGCCGCCCGTCGGCTTGCACGCGCAAGGTGTCGCCGATGCTCGACACGGCGAGCGTCACTGTTCCGGAGCAGCCGCAGTCGAAACTCTTGGAGGTGGTTGGCTCATCGCCCTCGCCGTCCCATATCTGTACCTTCACCTGTCCGTCAGCGGTCACGCCGACGCGGAGTGAGGGCCGCTCCTGTCGCCACTCGTCGTAGATGACCGGTACCCGTCCATAAAGCCGCAGCCATGAGTCGCCGCCGTCGTCACCCACACCGGACATGCGCGCGGTGACGGTGAAGTCGCCACCGGACTTGAGATGAGGGCCGGCCAGGTTCAGTGGGGGGTTGGGCTGGCCGCCGGAGGAGTCCTGCTCCACGATGTGCCGATCCAGTGCGCTGACCCGCAGGATGCCGTTTTGCGCGGTGGTGCCCGGCAGCTGCGTCCAGTCGTGGTTCCGCAGCAGGTCTTCGTCTTTTCCGCCGCCCGCGCCTTCGCCCTGCCCCGTACACCCGACCGCCACCGCCATGACGAGCACCACGGCGGTCAGTCGCCGCCACGTCCTCCCACCAAGGTCCACGGCCCCTCCCACTCTCTTGTCCGAGACGAGACCAACGCCCCGCAAACGGGTCACAGTTCATCACACATGCGGTACGGCGGCCTTGCCCGGACTGCCACTCGCCAGAACTGGTACTCAGCGAGGCTCGGCGTACGAAGTCGGCGCGCTGGTCGTGACAGGCGATGACGAACGGGCCGGGAGCGGCGCCGGGGCTGCTGGTGCCGCCATAGGTGATCCACCGCCCGCACACCGACACCACGCCTGACAGGACCGACACCGCGCCCGGCAGGAAGGCCAATCAGGCTCGGTGCCTCTCACCCACTCCGATGATGCCGATGCTCTGCACCGTGTCTTCCTCCGTGGCGCTCGGTGATCATGTCTTGTGCTGGTGCAGATCCGTATGGTCGCGGTGATTGCCGTCGGCTCCTCACGTGCGGACTGCGACGAAGCCGGGATCACGTCGGTCGCGGTCTGATCCACAGCAATATGACCGCGACGACGCCTGCCAGGCAGGGAATGATCCCGGCCCAACCCAGCTCCGGCGGCAGTCCGGTCGCGCCGGAGGTGTCCTCGGACAGCAGCCCGGCCCGTCCGATGCTGGCGCCGAGCAGACCTTCACTCCGCGCGGGATTGTTGCCGCTCCGCGCACGCCTTGGGCAACAGGTTCCTGTAGTCCTGCGGCGGTATCCCGTACGTGGCCCGGAACAGGCGGCTGAAGTGGGCCGGGTTGGTGAAGCCCCAGCGTTCGGCGATGGCCTGGATGGGGCGGGCGTTCAGGCGAGGGTTGGTCAGGTCGAGGCGGCAGCGTTCCGGGCGGCGGTGGCGTATCCACGCTGCTGGCGATGTGTCGTCCTCGGCGAGCAGCTGCTGGAGATGGCGCAGGGAGATGTGGTGGGCGTCCGCGATCATCTGGGGAGTCATGGCCGGGTCGGCGAGGTGCTGTTCGACGAACGCACCGATCTGGGCCCGCAGTGCGGTCCTGCGGGCCTCTGGGCTCAGTGCTTTCTCCGCCTCCAGACATCCGGCGACGACGGACGCCAGGAGGTCAACCGTGATTGAGGCGAGGGTGGGGATGTCGGCTGAGGTGAATTCGGTGGCGCGTGCGTTGAGGTCGGCCAGCCAGCGGGTGAACACCCCGCCCATGCCGCGGCGCCACTTATCGGGACCGCGAGCAGTCCCCGTACCGTCTTCTCCGGCAGCGGCAGTAACCGGCAAGGGAGCTGCACGGTCACATGTGACCAACTGCCCGGATCGGCCCGGACATCGCCACGGTAGGGACAGCTGCTGTCCATCACCACCAGGTCACCGGCACACAGCGCCGTGTCCCGTCCGTCCACGGAGACGACACCCTCCCCGCGGAGGAATAGGTTGATCTGGTACACCTCCGGGGCGGACTGGCGGATCTGCTTCGCTGTCCGCGTGATCCCCAGATGCGGATAGGCCAGCGCGGACACCTGCAACTCCGCCAGGTCCAGGACGCGCAGGCGGGCACGGAAGTCGTCGTGGTCGTCGCTGCGCAGATGGTTGAGCATGTGTGACCGTGCTGTGGCTTCTTCCCAGAGAGCGAACCGCTCCGCCGGTTCCACGACCCCTGTGCCGAACTCAGTCACCAGCGTTCCCCCCCGTAGCCGGTTCCCCCCGCGGCTTCGAACGTGGCATGGGAGGCACACGTGGTCCAGCAGCACTTCGGTCACATGTGCCAACCATGCGCCTCTTGGCAGCAACGGCGTCTCAGAATCAGGAAGCTTCGGGGATCAGGAACACGCGCTTGAACAGCGTTTTGTCCTGCCGGGGGCGTTGGGTAAGGCGGCGGATCGTGGTTGCTTCTGGGTGCGGTTCGCGGGGTTCAATGCGGGTATGGAAAATGCTCTGTGGGACCGGCTCTCGGTCGAGGTGCAGGCGGAGGTGGACGGCCTCATTTCGGCCGGGCGGAATGTGCAGGCCATTGCGGTGATGCGTGAGTGTGCCGGTCTGCCGACTCCGCTTCTGCCTGAGTGTGTTGACCTGGTGGATCAGCGATTCAGCGTGTTGTGGCAGAGGACGGCGAGCTCGTGAGGATGCGGCGGCCGGTGGTCATGTGTCGCACCAGTCCGGGTCGATTCGCGGATGAGCCGTCGGCCTGTGAGGTCGGCCATGGCCACCTTGATCATGGCTTCGGAGCGGTGGGGGTGGGTCTCGTAGTCACGGGCGAGGCGGCGGTGGTGCATGAGCCAGCCGAAGGTCCGCTCGACGGCCCAGCGTCGGGGGATGACCTTGAAGCCCCTCTGGGCAGGGTCGTGGCGGTGACTTCGACGTCGGCGCCCAGGCGGGCGCCGTGCTCGATGGCCTTGGCGCGGTCGCCGGTGTCGGCCCAGGTTTTTGGTGATGCGGGGGGCCTTCGGCGGTGTCCGAAGGCAGATGGATGCCGCCGCGTTGTCGGAGACGCTGGCGGCGTTGTCGGAGACGCTGGCGGCGGTGACCAGCACGGCCAGGAGGAGGCCGGGTGTGTCGACGTCGATGTGCCGTTTGCGGCCTGCGATCTTCTTGCCCGCGTCGATGCCCTGGTCGGCCGAGGGCACGTTGGTTGAGGCCTTGATGCTCTGGGCGTACAGGACGCAGGCGCTCGGCTCGACGTCGCGGCCTTCGGCTTCCCGGACCAGTCGCCGCAGGAGACCGTTGAGCTGGTCGAAGACCTCGTCCTTCTGCCAGGCGGCGAAGTATCCATAGACGGTTTCCCACGGGGCGAAGTCGTGAGGCAGATGCCGCCAGGAATCCCGGTCCGGTCGACATAGAGGATGGCGTCCATGATCCGACTCAGATCGCGCTCGGGTGGCCGCCCGATGGCCAGGCCCTTTCCTCTTCGTTCGGCCCATCAAGCCGTAAGAGTTGGTTTTAGCAGTTCTAAACGGGCACCGGACAGGTCACTCGGATCGGGCCGCAGCCACGGACGGCTCACTCGCGATAAGAGGACCCCAGCTCAGCCCTCGCGGACCGCTCACTGGGATTGACCCGTGACAGGGGTGAGCGCGTCAGCGGGCTGCGCCGATGCGCAGGCCGTCGGTGATGACGGCAAGCATGCGGCGGCTGCGTTCGGGCCAGGCGGGCCCTTGCTCGGCCTTCCACAGGCACGAGCACAGCAGCAGGACCTCATGGGCTTCCGCGTCCGGCCGCACCTGCCGTACCTCTTTGCCCGCGCTGAGCAGCAGGTCCAGCGCGGCAGCGACCGGGGACCCCTCGCGGCTGTGGTGGCTGTCGTGGGCTGTACGAGTGGCGGCTTCCATGGCGGCGGACACCGCGCTGTCGCCGCGGCCGTGAGCGGCCAGATGAGTGAGCCAGCGGCGGAGGGCTTCAACGGGTTCGTGCTCTTCGAGGAGGAGTGGAGCGGCGCTGGTGAGAGCACCGATCTCCCGTCCGTAAGCGGCCAGCAGCAGTGCGTCGCGGTCAGGGAAGTGGCGGTACAGCGTGCCCTGGCCGATTCCGGCCGCCTTGGCGACGGATTGCAGGCTCGCCGTGGGGTTGCGATCGAGCTCCGCGCGAGCGGCCTCGATGATCCGCGCACGGTTCTCCTGAGCGTCCGAACGCTGCGCCCGGCGAAGGGGTGGCATCGTCTCGTCGCCTTTCGTCTCGGTCGACTCTCGCGGAGGCCGGCCCGGGACCCGTGCCTGCTCTTCGTCGCGCGCCGAGGGAATCGCGTGCGGTCGCGCCCTCGGTGATTCCACCTTCACATATTTGTTGGTCGACTGACAAGCATCTTGTACGGTGTGCGGTATGACGACCACTGTTCGCCGCACGCAGCAGCAGCGCCGCGAGGAGGCCGAGGCCGCTCTGCTCGCGGCCGCCGCCGACCTCATCGGAGAAGAAGGTGTGCACTCACTGACACTCGCGCGCGTAGGTGATCGAGCCGGCTACAGCCGAGGCCTTGTCTCACACCACTTCGGGTCCAAAGGAGCACTGGTCGAACGTCTGGCGCGCTCGGCGCAATCGGGATTCGTCCCCGGCCTTGAGGGCCTCCCACCCGGTCTTGACCGCCTCCTGCGACTGATCGACGGCTACGTCAATGAGTTGGGGCGCATGGACGCATCAGCCAGGGCCTTCCTGCTGCTGTGGGCCGAGGCTGCCACCACACCGGCGTTGGCGGCGATCTTCCAGGAGCGCAGTCAAGCCTTCCGCGCGGAGTTGTGCGAGGACCTCGTCGCCGGAATGAGAGAGGGCGCGATCCGCCCCGACGTCGTACCGGATGTCACCGCGATCGCCCTTCTCTCCCAGCTTCGCGGCATCGGGATGCAGCTCCTCAGTGACCCAGGACAGGCCGACATCCACCAACTACGGACGCAGGTCACCGAGGTGTGGCGCAGGGCGCTGACGCGCGAGGCTGGCACGTGACCGCTCCGCGCGCGGGCGGCCCCGACGGCGCCAAGGACGACAGCCCTCGGAGGGACTGCGGATCCGCGCCGCCGGGGATTGCTTGGTGAGGCCCGTCCTGGCGTCGCCTTCGCGGGGCATCGGGGCTCAGGAGGCGCGGTCGCGTGGAGGCGCGGCACTCCGGTCGTCCGGCCTCATGTCCCGGCACGCGTGACGGCAGCCGTCGCGCGCCGGTCCTCAGCGGGACGGTCGCCGACGGGGCGGTCGCCAGCGGGACGGTCGTCGGCGGGGCGGTCGCCGGCGGAGGCGATTGGTGTTCGTGGCCGTCATCCGGCCGGGCTGTCCGAGGGCTGGGGCTTGCCGAGCAGCTGGCAGGTGGCCGCTTCGACGAGGGCCTTGTTCGCGGTGGCGGCCTTCTCCTCCTTGATGCCGAAGTTCGTGCTCGTCAGGACGGCGACGC
>NZ_JASKYR010001239.1:0-1452 GCF_041028215.1 Streptomyces flavofungini | reverse complement strand
GAACGGGACTCTGCTGCATGACATTCATGCGGTGATCGAGGCCACGAACGCGTCCTTCGCGGAGCTCGGGCTCCAGCCGATCACGCTGGAGCGGTACCGCGAGCTGTACTGCGTACCCATCCCGCGGTTCTACGAGCGGCTGATGGGGCGGCTGCCCACCGACAGCGAATGGCAGATCATGGACGCCGTCTTCCACAAGCACTACTGGACGCGGGCGGAGACCTGCGGCCTCGCCGAAGGGGCGGCGCAGCTGCTGGCGGAGCGCCGGGCAGGCGGGCGTACGCAGTCCCTGCTGTCGCTCGCCCCGCACGAGCACCTGGTGCCGATCGTGCGCAAGCACGGCATCCAGGAGCACTTCGTACGGATAGACGGGCGCACCGACACCTCCCACGCGGGCAAGGCCGAGCGCATGGCGCGGCACCTCGCCGCCCTGGAGGGGGTCGTCGCGGCGGCCGAACGGGTCGTCGTGATCGGCGACGCCGTGGACGACGCGGTCGCCGCCGCGCACGTGGGCGCCCGCGCCGTGCTCTACACGGGCGGCTCGCACAGCCGGGGCAGCCTGGAGACCGCCGGGGTCCCCGTCGTCGACAGCCTGGCGGAGGCCGTGGTCGAGGCGGAGCGYCTGGCGGCGGCCTGACCGCCCCGGCCGACAAAGGGCCAGGGGCCCGCCGCGCCGCCGGATCGGGACCGGCGCCTTCGCCCGCAGGCGCCGGGGTCCCCGTAGAACCGCGGCAGGTCACCCGGGGCCAGGGGCCCGCCCTCGCCGCCGGATCAGGTCACCGGCGCCTTCGCCCGCAGCACCGTGAGGAACTCGCGCATCCAGCCCGAGTGGTCCGGCCAGGCGCGGGAGGAGACCAGGGTGCCGTCCACCACCGCTTCCGCGTCCTGGTAGGTCGCGCCCGCTGCCTGCATGTCCATCTCCAGGGCCGGATAGGCCGTGACGCGGCGGCCGCTCAGGCTGCCGATGGCCGCCGTCAGGAGCGGGCCGTGGCAGATCTGGGCGACCGGCTTGTCCGCGTCGAAGAAAGACTTGAGGATCTTGCGCAGCTCCGGGTCGTTGCGCAGATACTCCGGGGCCCGGCCGCCGGGGATCACCAGGGCGGCGTACTGGCCGGGATCCACCTCGGCGAAGGCGAGGTCGGCGGGCCAGGTGTAGCCGGGCTTCTCCGTGTACGTGTCGAAGCCGGGCTCGAAGTCATGGACCACGAACTGGAGCTTCTTGCGTGCGGGGGCGGCGATGTGGACGTCGTAGCCCTCCTCGCGCAGCCGCTGGTAGGGGTACAGGACCTCCAGCGACTCCGCCGCGTCACCGGTCACTATCAGGATCTTGACTGCCATCGGCGTTCGCTCCCCGAGTCCGTCGCGTCCGTCGCGCGTGTCCGTTTTCCGTCCTGCTCAACGTGCATGCCCGTGTCCGGTTTGCCAAGAGGGCGGTCAGGGGGCGGGCAGGGG
>NZ_JASKYR010001238.1:0-1550 GCF_041028215.1 Streptomyces flavofungini | reverse complement strand
CGAGCATCGCGCCGAGCCCGAAGGCCCAGCGCAGCCCGTCGTGGCCCGCGGCGACCGAGCCGAGGAGCAGCACGGTGTCGAGGTAGACGTGCGGGTTCAGCCAGGTCATGGCGAGGCAGGCGAGCAGCGCGCCGCGTCTGCTGCCCGCGGTGGCGCCCGCGGCGGACAGGGCGCCGGGGCGCAGGGCGCGGCGCGCGGCGAGCACCGCGTACGACAGGAGGAACGCGCCGCCGATCAGGCCGACGAGGGTCAGCGCCGAGGGCCAGGCCGTCACCGCGGCGCCGACCCCGGCGACGCCCGCCGCGATGAGCACGGCGTCGGACAGGGCGCAGACGGCCACCACGGTGAGCACGGCCTGACGGCGGATGCCCTGGCGGAGTACGAAGGCGTTCTGCGCGCCGATGGCGACGATGAGCGAGAGTCCGGTGCCGAATCCGGCGGCTGCCGCGGTGAGTGCTGATCCCATGCCGGCGACGTTATGGATCAACGACCGCTTAAGTACAGGTAAAGATTCTCAGGTACCTTAAGCAATGGTGATGTTCCCTGTGTTCTCTCCCTTGCCGTAAGCGAGCGTGATGCCGGTGGCCCCGCACGGAAGCCTCTCCGAGCTGCCCCTCGAACAGGTGCGGACGCTCCTCGCCGTCGTCGACGAGGGCACCTTCGACGCGGCGGCGGCCGCCCTGCATGTCACGCCGCCCGCCGTGAGCCAGCGCGTCAAGGCCCTGGAGCGCAGGACGGGCCGGGTGCTGCTCATGCGGACCAAGCCGGTGCGGCCCACCGAGTCGGGGCAGGTCATCGTGCGGTTCGCGCGCCAGCTCGCCCGCCTGGAGCGGGACGCGCGTGCCGAGCTCGGCATCGGCGACCCGGGCCGGGGCGCCCTGCTGCCGGTGGCGGTGAACGCCGACTCCCTCGCTACCTGGTTCCTGTCGGCGCTCGCCCGGGTCCCCGACGAGCTGCGGATCTGCTTCGAGCTGCGCCGCGAGGACGAGGAGCACACCACGTCGCTGCTGCGCGAGGGCGCGGTGATGGCCGCGGTGACCTCCTCGCCCGACGCCGTCTCGGGCTGCACGGTGCGCCGCCTCGGCCGCATCCGCTATCTGCCGGTGGCCGCGCCCGGGTTCGCCGGGCGGTGGCTCGGCGACTGGCCGCGGGTACCGCTCGGGCAGGTCATCGCGGACGCCCCCGTGGTGCTCTTCGACCGCCGCGACTGCCTCCAGGACCAGTTCGCGCGCGAGGTGACCGGTGGCAGGGGCGCGGGTCACCTTCGGCACTACGTCCCCTCCTCGCGGGGGTTCGTCGAGGCGATCGAGGCGGGGCTCGGGTGGGGTGTGGTGCCGCGCGGCCAGGCCGAGCCGCTGCTGCGGGCCGGGCGCCTGACCCTGCTCGACCCCGAACGCGTCGTGGACGTACCGCTGTTCTGGCAGCAGTGGAAGCTCGACTCACCCGCGCTCGCGGCCCTGGCGGAGGCGGTGGCGAGCACGGCCGCGGAGGCGCTGGACCAGCCGTCGTGAGAGACGGTCCGGCCCCCAGAAACAAGGGCTGGCCCCTCT
>NZ_JASKYR010001237.1:0-643 GCF_041028215.1 Streptomyces flavofungini | reverse complement strand
CCTTGTACACACCGCCCGGCACGGCGGGAGAGTCGGTGACGCCCGAAGCCGGKGGCCCAACCCCTTGTGGGAGGGAGCTGTCGAAGGTGGGACTGGCGATTGGGACGAAGTCGTAACAAGGTAGCCGTACCGGAAGGTGCGGCTGGATCACCTCCTTTCTAAGGAGCACTTCTTATCAACTCCGGTTGATCAGAGGCCAGTTCATCAGCGAACGTCTGATGCTGGTTGCTCATGGGTGGAACGTTGACTACTCGGCCTGTTTCACGGGTCGGAGGCTGCCAGTACTGCTCGTAAGAGCGTGGAACGCACGATCTCCGGACGGAAAAGGGTCGGGCACGCTGTTGGGTATCTGAGGGTACGGGCTGTGAAGCCTGTCCTTCGATGCCGACCCCAGTGCACTCGGGCTGCTGGTCCGGGGTGATGGGTGGTTGGTCGTTGTTTGAGAACTGCACAGTGGACGCGAGCATCTGTGGCCAAGTTTTTAAGGGCGCACGGTGGATGCCTTGGCACCAGGAACCGATGAAGGACGTGGGAGGCCACGATAGTCCCCGGGGAGTCGTCAACCAGGCTTTGATCCGGGGGTTTCCGAATGGGGAAACCCGGCAGTCGTCATGGGCTGTCACCCGCTGCTGAACACATAGGC
>NZ_JASKYR010001236.1:0-1122 GCF_041028215.1 Streptomyces flavofungini | reverse complement strand
CCTACGTCCTGTTCACGTCCGGCTCCACGGGCGTGCCGAAGGGCGTCGCGGTGGAGCACCGCGCGCTGCTGAACCTGACGCGGGCGGTGCGCCCGGTCTTCCCGGTCACGGCCGGGGACCGGGTCCTCCAGTTCGTGTCGTTCGGCTTCGACGTGGCCGTCTCCGACCTGTTCTTCCCCTGGGTCGCGGGCGCCGAGCTGCACATCGCGCGGGACGACGAGCGGCTGGGCGACGCGCTCGCCGCCCGGCTCAGGGACTCCCGCATCACGTACGTCTTCCTGCCGCCGTCCGCCGCGATGCTGCTGCCCGACGTGGCCGGGCGCCTGCCCGACCTGCGGACGCTCGCCGTCGGCGGCGAGGCCTGTCCGGCCGAACTGGTCGAGCGGCTCAGCGAGCCGGGCCGCAGGATCGTCAACGCGTACGGCCCCAGCGAGGCCACCGTCTACGCCACCACCGCCGACCTCGAACCCGGCGCGCCCGTGGTGATCGGCGCCCCCGTGCCGGGCTCCCGCGTCCACGTGCTCGACGCCCGTCTCCGTACCGTGCCCACCGGCGTGACCGGCGAGGTCTACATCGCGGGCGCCTCGCTGGCCCGCGGCTACATCGGCCGCCCGGGCATGACCGCCGAACGCTTCGTCGCCGACCCGTACGGCCCGCCGGGGTCCCGCATGTACCGCACCGGCGACCTCGCCCGGGTCGACGCCCGCGGCCGTCTGCACTATCTCGGCCGCTCCGACTCGCAGGTCAAGCTGCGCGGCATCCGCATCGAACTCGGCGAGATCGAGGCCCTCCTCGCGGGCCACCCGGACGTCGCGGTCGCCGCGGCGGCCGTACGCGGCGACGGCCCCGGCCAGCGGCTCGTCGCCTACGTGGTGCACCGCGAGGGCACCTCCCCCACGGACGACGCGCTCCGCGCCCACCTCGCCGACCGGCTCCCCGGCTACATGCTGCCGGAGCTCTACGTCCACCTCGACGAACTGCCCCTCAACCGCTCCGGCAAGATCGACCGCCCCCGGCTGCCGGAACCGGCCGCCGAGCGGCAGGAGACGGGCCGCTCGTACACCGCCCCGGGCACCGCGACGGAACGGCACGTCGCCGAGGTGTGGGCCCGCGTACTGACCC
>NZ_JASKYR010001235.1:0-1360 GCF_041028215.1 Streptomyces flavofungini | reverse complement strand
CGGTAGAAGTCCTTCCAGCCGTCACGCTCACGCACGACCGCCTCCAGATACTCCTGCCAGATGACGCGGTCCGCCGCCGGATCACGCACGACGGCGCCGAGGATTCCGGCGGCGACGTCACCGGGCCGCAGCACACCGTCCCCGAAGTGGGCGGCGAGCGCGAGGCCGTTGGTGACGACGGAGATCGCCTCGGCGGTGGACAGGGTGCCGCTGGGCGACTTCACCTTCGTACGCCCGTCCGCCGTCACCCCGTCGCGCAGCTCGCGGAAGACGGTGACGACGCGCCGTATCTCGTCGATGCCCTCGGGCCCCGCGGGCAGATCCAGCGAGCGTCCGATCTGGTCCACGCGCCGCGAGACGATGTCGACCTCGGCGTCGGCACTCGCGGGCAGCGGCAGGACGACCGTGTTGAAGCGGCGGCGCAGGGCGCTCGACAGGTCGTTGACCCCCCGGTCGCGGTCGTTGGCGGTGGCGATGAGGTTGAACCCCCGCACCGCCTGGACCTCCTGGCCCAACTCGGGGACGGGCAGGGTCTTCTCGGACAGGATCGTGATCAGCGTGTCCTGCACGTCCGCCGGGATGCGGGTCAGCTCCTCGACCCGCGCCGTCATGCCCTCGGACATCGCGCGCATGACGGGACTGGGCACGAGCGCGTCGCGGCTGGGGCCGTGCGCGAGCAACTGCGCGTAGTTCCACCCGTACCGGATCGCTTCCTCCGGTGTGCCCGCCGTGCCCTGCACGAGCAGCGTCGAGTCACCGCTGACCGCCGCGGCGAGGTGCTCCGACACCCAGGTCTTGGCGGTGCCCGGCACGCCGAGCAGGAGCAGGGCGCGGTCGGTCGCGAGAGTGGTCACGGCGACCTCGACGATGCGGCGGGGACCCACGTACTTCGGCGTGATGACGGTGCCGTCGGGCAGCGTGCCGCCGAGCAGGTACGTCGCGACGGCCCACGGCGAGAGCCGCCACCGCTGAGGCCGCGGCCGGTCGTCCTGCGCGGCGAGCGCGGCCAGTTCGGCGGCGAACGCGTGCTCGGCGTGGGGCCGCAGGGCCTCGGCCCGATTCGCGGTCGCGGACGTCGTCGAGTCGACGGATGCGGACATGGAGCGATCCCCCTCCAGCTCGTCCGGACACGTCTGGCCCGGATGTGGTTCCACCGTGCACCACGCCACTGACAATCGACCCTCGCACGCCGCTGGCCTGCGGAAACACCGACGGCACGGTCGATTGTCAGTGGCGGGACCTACCTTCGAGACATGACTCAGCAGGGGGTGCGCTGGACGGCGGATCAGGTGCTGGCACTGGCGCCTGACGTCTCGTCACGCAAGGCGGGGAGCAAACTCGGTGTCGCGGGCCCGTGGTC
>NZ_JASKYR010001234.1:0-1453 GCF_041028215.1 Streptomyces flavofungini | reverse complement strand
AGTCCGGGCGGACGGTGCCGGTCACCAGCTTGCGGACCTGGGGCGGGTAGTGGGCGTACATCTCCTCGTGGGTGGCGACCCAGACCTCGGCGTCCAGGTCGTGGGCGGCGCGCAGCAGGGCCTCACCGGCGGAGACACCGGCTTCGAGGAAGAGGATCTTCGAGGTCTTCGGCAGAGTCGTCAGCGTGGGCTCCGGCATGTCGGGTCCTTTACGGGGTGGTCTTCTCCAGTGGCGCTTCGGCCTCGGGCGCGGCCTCGTCGGCGGCGGCGGCGCGTGCCCGGATGGCCGGGGCCAGGGTCAGTTGGGCCAGGGCGGCCGTCACGCAGAGGGCGGCGCACGTCAGCCACAGGACGGTGGAGCCGACGGACAGCAGGTGGGTTCCCGCCAGCGGGGCGATGAGGAAGCCGGTCCCCCACGCCATGCCGAGCAGGCCGTTGTAGCGGCCGCGCAGGGCGGGCGGGGCGAGGTCGGCGACGACGGCGGCGGTGATGGCGAAGACCAGGACCTCGCCCAGACTCCACACCGAGACGGCGAGCGCGTAGGCCGGGCCCGCCGAGGCGACCGCGACCAGGGCGTTGCCTCCCGCGGCGAGCAGGAAGCCGGTGGCGAGCACGCGGCTCTTGTCGAACGGGGCGAGCCGGTGGCCGATCAGCGGCTGTACGAGGATGATGACGACGCCGTTGACCGCCATCACCGTTCCGTAGACGTCGCCGGAGAGCCCGTCGCGTGCCATGACCAGGGGCAGCGTGGCGAAGGCCTGCTGGAAGACGACCGCGTACAGCACGACGACGCCCGCGAAGGCGAGCATGACGCGGTCGGCCAGGACGGTGCGGTAGCTGCCGGTCGTGCCGCGCTCGGCGGACGGTGGCCGGGTCTCGGGCACGGCGCACCACACGAGCAGGCCGAAGACGGCGCAGGCCGCGGCGTCCACCCAGAACAGCAGGGAGAAGCCGCGGGTCGCGAGATGTCCGCCGAGCACCATCGCGGCGGAGAAGCCGAGGTTGACCGACCACAGCAGCAGGCCGAAGGCGCGCGTGCGGTCGGCGGCGGGGACGGTGTCGGCGACCAGCGCCTGGGCGGCGGGCCGGAACAGGTCGATGGTGACGCCGAGGGCGAAGCCCGCCGCCGTGAGGGCGGTCAGCGACTGCGCGTGGCCGAGGGAGAGCAGGGAGGCGGCGTTGGCGAGCATGCCGCCGGTCAGGGCGGTCCGGCGGCCGAACCGGTCGGTGAGGTAGCCGCCCAGCGGCTGGGAGATGACCGAACCGACGCCCACGATCGCGAGGATGATGCCGATGGTGCCGAGCGGTACGTCGCGCACCTGGCTGAGGTAGAGACTCAGGAACGGGTTGACCATGGCGCCGAGGCGGTTGATCAGGGTGCCGGACCACAGGACCCAGAACGCGCCGGGCAGTCCCCCGACGCGGACCTTGACGAGGGTGCGCAGTCGCCCGG
>NZ_JASKYR010001233.1:0-1295 GCF_041028215.1 Streptomyces flavofungini | reverse complement strand
GCGGGGGCGGGGACACGAGGATGCCGTCGGGGCGCGGGGGCACGCGGCCACCGCGCGGGCGCTCGACGCCGTGGTCGTCAGGGGCGGCCTGCCCGGCGTCGCGGCCCTCGTACGGGACGACGGAGGGACCTGGTTCAAGGCCGCCGGGCACGCGGACACCGCCACGGGGCGCGAGCGTTCGCCCGGTGACCACTTCCGCGGGGCCAGCATCACCAAGACGTTCATCGCGACCGTCCTGCTCCAACTGGACGCGGAAGGCAGGCTGAACCTGTCGGACCCGGTCGAGAAGTGGCTGCCCGGCCTGGTGCGGGGCAACGGCTACGACGGCGCGAGGATCACGCTGCGGCAGCTCCTGAACCACACGAGCGGCATCGCGAGCCACACCGACGACCCCGCCTTCGAGCACGACGCCGCGGGCCCCGGCTTCCCGGAGCACCGCTACGACGAGCACACCCCCGAGGAACTCGTGGCGGTGGCGCTGAAGCAGCCGCCGCGGCCCGACCCGGAGCGGCACCCGCTGTACTCCAACACCAACTACGTACTCGCCGGGATGGTCATCGAGAAGGCGACGGGCCACAGCTACGAGCGCGAGGTCACGCGCCGCGTCATCCGCCCGCTGAAGCTGCGCGGCACCTCGTTCCCCGGCAGCGGCCCCCGGCTGCCGGAGCCGCACCCGGTCGGGTACTCGCGACTGCACCGCGACGCCCCCGACGCCCCCGTCATCGACGCCACCGAGCAGAACATGACCTGGCTGGGCGCGTCCGGCGACATCATCTCCACGGCCGGTGACCTGAACCGCTTCCAGCGGGCCCTGCTCGGCGGCGCGTTGCTGCCGCGCGCGCAACTGCGGGAGATGCTCGATGAGGTTCCCGCGGGCGGTGGCAGGGGATACGGCCTCGGCGTCGAGTTCGCCGAGCTTTCCTGCGGGGTGAAGGTGATCGGGAAGACCGGCCGCACGAACGGCTCGCTCACGGCGATGGCCGGCACGCGCGACGGCAGGCACCAGATGACGTTCAACATCAACGGGGACTGGCTGCCGGACCCGTCGGTGTACACCGACGTGGTCGAGGCGGAGTTCTGCGGGGATCGGCCTGACCGACAGGGGTGACGCGTCGGCCCGACCGACGGGGGTGACCGATCGCGGCACTCGTACTGTCCCAGTGGGTCAAGTGTCCCACTGGGACAGTTAGAGGAGTACAGTCGGAGACATGAGCAGCAGTGAGGGCCGCAGGACCCGCAAGGTGCAGGAGAGCCGGSAGGCCATGGCSCGGGCAGCCGTGGACCTGGTCCTGGCC
>NZ_JASKYR010001232.1:0-1453 GCF_041028215.1 Streptomyces flavofungini | reverse complement strand
CCCCCTGTGCGTCCCACCACCGCCCCGGAGCGCCGCATCGGCGTCGCGGGCATCGTCTTCGTCGTGATCGCCGCGTCGGCTCCGCTGACCGTCGCCGCGGGCGGCGTCCCGCAGTCCCTCGGCGTCACCGGCATCCTCGGGATTCCCCTGCTCTATCTCCTGATCGCCGTCGTCCTCGGCCTGTTCAGCGCGGGGTACGCGGCGATGAGCAGGCACATCACGGGCGCCGGTGCCTTCTACGCGTACACGGCGCAGGGCCTCGGCCGCACGCCGGGGGTGGGCGCCGCGTTCGTGGCGCTGCTCTCCTACAACGCCATGCAGATCGGCATCGCGGGCCTGTTCGGGGCGACCACCGCGGAGTTCGTCGAGGCCCGGACGGGGGTGGAGATCCCCTGGTGGGCCCTGGTGTTCGCGTGCACGGCGGTCGTCGGGGCGCTCGGCTACCGCAGGATCGACGTGGGCGTACGCGTCCTCGCCGTGCTGCTGGTCCTGGAGTTCGGCACCGTCCTCGTCTTCGACGTCGCCCAGTTCGGCCACGCCCCCGAGGGCGTCTCGGCCGCGCCCCTCACCTGGGCCGCCGCCACGAACGGCGCCCTCGGCGTCGCCCTGTGCTGTGTGTTCGCCGCGTACATGGGCTTCGAGTCGGGGGCGCTCTACAGCGAGGAGTGCCGCGATCCGCGCCGCACCGTGGCCCGGGCGACGTACATCGCCGTCGCGCTCATCGGCGTCTTCTACGCGGCCACGGCCTGGGCGATGGTGAGCGGGGCGGGGACCGGCCGGGCGACGCGGGTCGCGGCCGAGCAGGGGCCGCGGATGATGTTCACCCTCAGCGACGCCAGCCTCGGCACGGCCTTCTCCGACGCCGCGCAGCTCTTCCTCATCACCAGCCTGCTCGCGGCGCTGCTCTCCTTCCACAACGCCGTGGCCAGGTACGCGCGTTTCCTCGGCCGGGAAGGCGTGCTGCCGCGCGGACTCGGCGTACTGCACCCCCGGCACACCTCCCCGCACCGCGGCTCGCTCCTCCAGACCGGGGTCACCGCCGCCGTCATCGGCGTCTTCGCCCTGGCCGGGCGCGATCCGGTGGCGGACGTCTTCACCTGGCTGACCAACCTCGGCGCGCTCGGCGTGATCCTGCTCCTGTTCGCCACGTCGGCGTCGGTCGTCGGCTATTTCGTCCGCCGCCCCGAGCTGTCCGAGCCGCGCTGGCACCGGCAGATCGCGCCGCTCCTGTCGGGCGCCGCGCTCGCCGTCGTCTTCTGGCTCGCGCTCACCAACTTCAGCGTCCAGCTCGGGGTCTCGCCGCACAATCCGCTGCGCTGGGTCCTGCCCTCGCTCATCCTGCTCGCCGCGGGCACCGGGATGGCGTGGGGGCTGTGGCTGCGCGCGGCGCGCCCGGAGACGTACGCGGGGATCGGCTCGGCGGCCGGGGGGTGAGCCGATCCCCGCGTACGTC
>NZ_JASKYR010001231.1:0-1467 GCF_041028215.1 Streptomyces flavofungini | reverse complement strand
CCACCGGCCCGCGCACCCGACCGCCCACCGCTGAAGACGGCGCGGTCCTCGGTGCTGCCGCCGCCCGGTCGCCGCGACCCGTGTCAGGGCCCCGGTGCGCCGACGCGTGCCGACCGGTCCGTGAACCACCGCAAGGAGATATCCCGATGGCGCCTGCGCGCCCACCCGCGCCTCCGCTGGACCCCGTCGCCGAGGCCCCGCTCTCGTCGGCACAAGAACGCCTCTGGTTCATCCACCAGGCGGCACCCGAGTCGCCGGTCTACAACGTCCCCCTGCTCACCCGCTTCAACGAGCCGATCGACCCCGCCGCCCTGGCGGTGGCCCTGGAGGCTGTCACCGCCTGCCACGCGGTCCTGCGTACCACCTACGCGCTCCGCGAGGGCCGCCCCGTCCAGGTCATCGGCGCACCCGGGCCGGTCCCCATGGAAGTCATCGGCCGGGGGCGGCCGGGCCCGGACGAACTCGCCCACCACGCCCGTGCCCCCTTCGCCCTCGACCGGCGGGCACCCCTGCGTGCGACCGTCTGGCAGGACCCCGACGGCGGGCCGGGAACCCTGCTCCTGACCATCCATCACATCGCCGTCGACGGCTGGTCCCTGCCTGCCTTGTACGACGCGCTGGACGCGGCCTACGAGCAGGCCCTGTGCGGTGTGCGCCCCATCGACCTGCCCGCACCGCCCCTGGCGTACGCGGAGTTCGCCGCCCGCGACGCCGAGGCGGCCAAGGACCCGGCTCTGCGCACGCGGCTCGCGGCACGCGCGGCCGAGCTCGCCCCTGCCGCGGAGGACCTCACGCTCGGGCCGTGCCCGCCGCGGCAGGACGCCCTGGAGGGGGAGCGGCCCGGAGCCCAGCACCGTCTCGTCCTCGATGCCCCTCTCGCCGAAGCGGTCGCGGAGTTGGCACGGGAGCTGCGGGTCACCCCGTTCGTGGTGCTGTTCGCCGCCTTCCAGGCCGTCGTCCAGCGCTGGAGTGGGCGGGAGAGGTTCGTGCTCGGCACCGTCGCGGCCAACCGTCCGGCGGCCGAGGTGGAGAACCTCGTCGGCTTCTTCGTCAACACCGTGCCGCTGCTGTGCGCCCCCGACCCCGAGGCCGGATTCGACCGGCTGTGCGTCGGGTCGCGCGGCGAGGCGTTCCGGGTACTCGACCATCAGCGCCTGCCCTTCGACCGGCTCGCCGCCCGGCTCGGCGGCGACCGGGGCGCGGGCCTGGCCGACATCGGCTTCGTCCTGCAGAACGCGCCCGCCGCGGGCGCCCGAGGCCGCTGGGCACCGCCGGTCCTGCTGCCGACCGGCACCGCCAAGCAGGACCTGTCGTTCGTCCTTGAGTACGCGCCCGACGGCACCCTCGCCGCCACCGTCGAGTACGCCACCGACCGCTACACCGACGTCACCGCCCAGCGCTTCGCCGACAGTTACCTGGCCCTGCTCACCGCCGCCGTGGCCCGCCCCACGACCCCCCTGAAGGAAC
>NZ_JASKYR010001230.1:0-2327 GCF_041028215.1 Streptomyces flavofungini | reverse complement strand
CGCCATCGCCTCGGCGTACCGCCACGAGGGCCGCGCTTCGGTGGCCCGGCCCTCGAACCAGGAGAAGTCCCACCCGGCGGTGGGAGCGGCCTCGGCCTCGGCCACGAGCGCGTCGAAGCCGCGGGGAGCCGCGCGGGGGGTGGTGTGGGGAGTGCCGGGAGTGCTGGGGTCGGTGGAGCCGTTGGGGTTGGTGCTCATGGGGCAATCCTGGCATTGCGGCTGACTCGGCACATCCGGGTTTTGACCCGTGTCCTGTGACCCGGGGTCTCAGTCCCCCGCCGCGTCCGGGTCTTCCGGTCCCGAGTCGCCCGCGGGGCCCGTCTCGCCTCCGTCCCCCGCTCCGTCCCCGGCGTCCGTGCCCGTGCTTGTCGCTCCGCGCGGGAACGAGACCTCCACCCGGCGGTTCTTCTTGCGGCCCTCCTCGGAGCTGTTGTCCGCGATCGGATAGTCCTCGCTGTAGCCGCGTACGGAGAAGGTGACCTCGGGGCCGAGGTGGCCCGCGAGTTCGTCGTGGACGGCTTCGGCGCGCTGCCGGGAGAGCGTCTTGCCGTGGCTGTAGGAGCCGAGGTTGTCGGTGAACCCGAAGACGCGTACGTCCGTGGCCTTCTGCGCCTCCGCCTCCGCGGCGATCGCCTTGATGCGGGCGGTCGCCTCCGGGTTCAGCCTCGCGCTGTTCTTCGCGAACAGCACCTCTGCCTGGAGCGCGAACTTCACGTCCGTGTTGGTGTCCTCGCGGCGCTCCTCGCCGCCGAGGCCACCTTCGCGGGCGCGAGGGTGGCACCGTCGGCGAGCTTCAGCCCCGGGCTGTTGGAGTCGACTTCGGGGGGCGGGGAGCTGGTCGTACTGCCTGGGGGTGTGCTGGGGTCGCCCTCGTCCGCGGAGGTTGGGGCGGCCCCGAGTGCGAGGACGAGCGCCGCCGCGACGGCAACGGCCCCCCCCCCCCCCCCCCCCCCCCCCCCCCCCCCCCCCCCCCCCCCCCCCCCCCCCCCCCCCCCCCCCCCCCCCCCCCCCCCCCCCCCCTCTATGGGGGCGGGGGGCATGGTCGGCACCTGGAGCTGCACCTTCGCGGTCCCCTCCGGCGGCGCCGGGAACTGGGCGAACCAGTCGACCGTCTGCCCCTCATTGACCCCGCCCTCGAACTTGGTGCACAGGCAGCGCCCCCCGGTGTCCCTCAGCACGAGGTACTTCTTCTTGCCCTGCTGGTCGATGACGCTCGCACCGGCCAGGGAGCCGCCGTTCTTCTTCAGTTCGTTCTCGTCGCTGCGCCATTCGCTGCCGACCCAGATACCCGACGTGCCATTGGTGACCTTGCCGTTCACGGTGAGGTATCCGCCCTCGTCGCGAGAGGCCGAGGTGACAGTGAGGGTGATGCCATTGCTCTTCACCTCAGCCAACGCCTGCTGGGCATCGGGAGCCTCGGCACCGTCCTTTCCCTCCTCCTTTTCCTTGCCGGTGGAGGACTTCGACGGGGAATCCTTGTCCGACGTCCCGCCCTCTCCGCCGCCTCCGCAGCCGGAAACCGTGAGGACCAGCCCAGTCGTGATCACCACAGCGGACATTGCCCTGCGGGCCATCATGGTGCGCCGAGTGTTCATGGCTACGGCTTCCTTCTTTCGTCGAACGAGGGTCAGTCGGCCAGGTGGACAGAGAAGAGGACCGAAGCGTCCGGAAGGTCATCTGGGTCGAAGTCAGCCGGATCCATCTCGAACGACTCGCCGCCGTCGCAGTCGAATTCCACGGCCTTCTCGGGATCGGCCGACGGGGCGACATCACAGCGAGGTCTGACGATGGCCTGCGCCTCAGCCTTGGCGTGTTTGGACTCCGTACCCGGGATGATCGAATCGCCCACGGTGTACGTGGTTTCGATCTCCGCTCGGAAACCGGGATAGCCGTTCACCTCGACGGGGCCGAAGCCGACAACAGTGGAGTCGTTCTCCGCGGCCAGCTGGTCCGCCGCACCCCGGGCGCCCCCTCCAGTGAACTGGTCCCCGGCCAGCCAGTCGAGCCAGGCGTCCCCTTTACCGATGGAAAGGGCCAGCCCGTCCATGAGCTCGTCCCGCGCGTTCTGTGCCGCTGCCAGCGCGGCTGCGTCCGCTGCCGACTGGGCACCATTTCTGGCGGAGGCGGCTTGAGCGAAGGCGAAGAAGGCGAGCATGGCGAAGAGCAGAATGCTCGTGATCCAGATGTAGATGGGAAGAGTCATCCCATCATCGCCGTGCCAACGACGACGACGCGGCGTCAGGCTCCGATCACGTCGTTGACGGCATTGCCGATGGCCTGGGAGATCTTGCCGTCGAGACCCAGCTGGTCGATCAACGTATAGATCC
>NZ_JASKYR010000123.1:0-14494 GCF_041028215.1 Streptomyces flavofungini | reverse complement strand
GTGCCCACCGCCTCCTCCACGCCCGGCGTCTCGCCGCGCCGGGACTCGGCGCCGGACCGTGCTATCAGGGCGACGTTGCGGAAGACCACCACCGCGTCCTCCACGAAGACCGCGTCCGGGCAGTCGTCGGCCGGTGCCACCTCCAGCGTCTCCCAGCCGTGCGCGCTCAGCGCCCCCACGTAGGCGTCCCACTGCCCGAGCGCGAGCTCCCGGTCGACGGGTGTGCGCCGCAGGTGGGTGACCAGGCCGTCGGCGACGCGCGGGCCTGGGCGGCGGATCAGGGCCTTCTTGCTGGGCACGGGCTCTCCTCACGGGTGCGGGGCGGTGCCCGCACATCATGCAGCGCGCGCTCGCCCCCGGCCCAGAGCCCGGCGCAGGTGATCGGCGGTGAACGAGCCCCGTGCCGTCGCGAGCTGTGCCGGGGTGCCCTCGAAGACGACACGCCCGCCGTGCCTGCCGCCGCCGGGGCCGAGGTCGATCACCCAGTCCGCGTGGCTGACGACCGCGAGGTCGTGCTCGACGACCAGGACGGTGTTGCCCGCGTCGACGAGCCGGTCGAGCAGCGCGAGCAGCCCGTCGACGTCCGCCATGTGCAGCCCGGTCGTCGGCTCGTCAAGGACGTAGGTGGTGCCCGTGCGGTGGAGCCGGGTG
The DNA here is from genome assembly GCF_041028215.1 of Streptomyces flavofungini. Taxonomy (GTDB): domain Bacteria; phylum Actinomycetota; class Actinomycetes; order Streptomycetales; family Streptomycetaceae; genus Streptomyces; species Streptomyces flavofungini_B. The sequence goes on along the minus strand of NZ_JASKYR010000123.1, from coordinate 13,843 downwards.
GCGAGCTTGATGCGCTGGCGCTCGCCGCCCGACAGGGTGCTCAGCGGCCGGCCGAGCGTGAGGTAGGCGAGCCCCACGTCCCGCAGGGCACCGAGCCTGCGCGCGAGGGCCGCGTCCCCGAAGCGCGCCAGGAAGTCCAGGGCCTCGTCCGCCGTCATCGCGAGGAGGTCGGCCACGGACCGCCCGTCGACGGTGAGCCGCAGCACCTCGTCCTTGAAGCGCCGCCCCCCGCACGCCTCGCACGTCGTGGTCACCGGGTCCATGAACGCCAGGTCGCTGTAGATGATCCCGCGCCCCTGGCAGCGCTCGCAGGCGCCGTGCGAGTTGAAGCTGAACAGGCTCGCCCGCGTGCCGGTCTCGCGCGCGAAGAGCTTGCGGACGGTGTCCATGACCCCGAGATAGGTCGCGGGGGTGGAGCGGCCCGAGATGCCGATGGACGACTGGTCGACCACCACGGCGTCCGGGTGCGCCGCGGTGAACGCCCCGGCCACCAGCGTGCTCTTGCCGGAGCCCGCGACCCCGGTGACGGCCGTGAGCACCCCGGTCGGCACGCGCACACTGACGTTCTTGAGGTTGTGCAGCCCCGCGTCCTTGATCCAGTGGCCGCCGGTCGGCTCGCGCGGGTGCTCCTTGACGCCGGTGGTGCGGCGCAGTTGGCGCCCGGTCGGGGTGTCCGCCCGGCGCAGCTCCTGCGGCGTGCCCTCGAAGACGACCCGGCCGCCGCCCGCGCCCGCACCCGGTCCCATGTCGACGACGTGGTCGGCGACGGCGATGACGTCCGGGTCGTGCTCGACGACCAGGACGGTGTTGCCCTTGTCGCGCAGCCGCAGCAGCAGGTCGCCCAGGCGGCCCACGTCGCGCGGGTGCAGGCCGGCGCTCGGCTCGTCGAAGATGTACGTCATGCCGGTGAGGCTGGAGCCGAGGTGGCGCACCATCTTCAGGCGCTGGCCCTCGCCGCCGGAGAGCGTGGACGTCTCGCGGTCCAGGCTCAGATAGCCCAGGCCGATCGCCTCGATCCGCTCCAGCGCCGCCACCGCCGCCCCGGCGACCGGGCCCGCCACCGGATCGTGGACGCGCCCCAGTTCACGGATCAGGTCGGTGACCTCCATCCGCGTGCAGTCGGCGATGCCCAGGCCGTTGACGCGGGTGGCGAGCGCGGCGGCGTTGAGGCGGGCGCCGTGGCAGGCGGGGCAGGGGCCCTCTTCGAGGAAGTCCCGCACCAGGTCGCGGGTGCGCTGGGAGAGTGTGGACAGGTCGCGGTTGAGGTAGAGCCGCTCGAAGCGGTCGGCGAGGCCTTCGTAGTCGATGTCGCGGGCGCCGCCGGTGTTGTCGACGCTGACCTTGGCCGCGCCCCGGCCGCCGCGCAGCAGGAAGTGCCGCTCGGCGTCGGTGAACTCACCGACCGGCTTGTGCGTGTCGAGGCCGGTGGTGCGGGTGTAGGTCTGGCCCTGCCAGGTGCCCGCGGCGAACGGCGGGAAGAGCACCGCGCCGTCCGCCAGGGACCTGGCCGGGTCGAGGATGCGGCCGTAGTCGGGCCGCACGGTACGGCCGAGGCCGTCGCACTCGGGGCACATCCCCGAGGGGTCGTTGAAGGAGTACGCCGTCGCCGGGCCCGCGCTCGGGGTGCCGTGCCGGGAGAACAGCACCCTGATCACGGAGTAGATGTCCGTCATCGTGCCGACGGTGGAGCGCGAGTGGCCGCCGACGGGCTTCTGGTCGACGACGATCGCGGGCGAGAGGTCCTCGATGGAGTCCGCGTGCGGCCGCTCGTACTTCGGCAGCCGGTTGCGGACGTACCAGGTGAACGTCTCGTTGAGCTGCCGCCGGCTCTCGACCGCGATCGTGTCGAGGACGACCGAGGACTTGCCGGAGCCCGAGACCCCGGTGAAGACCGTGAGACGGCCCTTCGGGACGCGCAGGTCCACCTCCTTGAGATTGTTCTCGCGGGCCCCGGCGATGACGATGTGCTGGTGGCTGTCGTGTCGCATGGACGCGAAGCTAGCCGCGATACCCGACAGCCTCTGTCTTCATTTCGTGGGTGATCTCCGTCAGGCCGCCGTCCATGAGCAGCCACCGTGTGATGCCGATGGACTCAAGGAACGGCAGGTCGTGGCTGGCGACGAGCAGCGCCCCCTGGTAGGACTCCAGGGCCGTCGAGAGCTGCCGCACGCTCGCCATGTCGAGGTTGTTCGTCGGTTCGTCGAGCATCAGGAGCTGCGGCGCGGGCTCGGCGAGCAGCAGCGCGGCGAGCGCCGCGCGGAACCGTTCACCGCCCGACAGGGTCGCCGCCCGCTGGTCCGCCTTGGCCCCCTTGAACAGGAAGCGGGCCAGGCGCGCCCGTACGCGGTTCCGCGTCGCCTCGGGCGCGTACGCGGCCACGTTCTCGGCGACGGTCAGGGCGTCGTCGAGGATGTCGAGGCGCTGCGGCAGAAAGCGCAGCGGTACGTGCGCCACGGCCTCCCCGGATACCGCGTCCAGCTCTCCCGCGATGGTCCGCAGGAGCGTGGTCTTGCCCGCGCCGTTGCGTCCGATCAGCGCGATCCGCTCGGGTCCGCGCAGCTCGAACTCGCCCTGGACGCGCGCCCCGTAGCGCAGTTCCAGGCCGCTCAGGGTGAGGACCGTGCGCCCGGGGTGCACCAGGGTCTGCGGCAGGTCGACGCGGATCTCGTCGTCGTCGCGCACCGCCTCCACGGCCTCGTCCAGGCGCTCCCTGGCCTCGGCGAGCCTCTCCTCGTGCAGGACGCGGTGCTTGCCCGCGGAGACCTGGGCGGCCCGCTTGCGGGCCCCCATGATGATCTTCGGCTCGCGCTTCTGGTCCCACATCTTCTGGCCGTACCGCCTGCGGCGGGCCAACTTGACCCGCGCGTCGCTCAGTTCGCGCTGCTGCTTCCTGACGTCGGACTCGGCGACGCGCACCAGGCGCTCCGCCGCCTCCTGCTCGACGGCGAGGGCCTCCTCGTAGGCGGAGAAGTTCCCGCCGTACCAGGTGACCTCCCCCTCGCGCAGATCGGCGATCTGGTCGACGCGTTCCAGGAGTTCGCGGTCGTGGCTGACCACGACGAGGACCCCGGGCCACGCCTCGACGGCCGCGTACAGGCGCCGCCGGGCGTACAGGTCGAGGTTGTTGGTCGGTTCGTCGAGCAGGAGTACGCCGGGGGAGCGGAGCAGCAGCGCGGCGAGGCGCAGCAGCACCGACTCACCGCCCGAGACCTCGCCCGTGGTGCGGTCCAGGCCGAGGTGGCCGAGGCCGAGCTGGTCGAGGGTGGCGAGGGCGCGCTCCTCGACGTCCCAGTCGTCGCCGACCGCGGTGAAGTGCCGCTCGTCCGCGTCGCCCGCCTCGATGGCGTGCAGGGCGGCACGGGTGGCGGCGATGCCGAGCACCTCGTCGACGCGGAGGCCGGTGTCGAGGGTGATGTTCTGCGGCAGATAGCCGACCTCACCGGCGACCTTGACGGCACCGTCGGTGGGGGCCAGTTCACCGGCCACCAGCTTCAACAGGGTTGACTTCCCTGATCCGTTGGGTCCGATGAGTCCGGTTCTGCCGGGGCCGAAGGTCACCTGGAGGTTGTCGAAGACGCCGGTCCCGTCGGGCCAGGTGAAGTCGAGGGAGGTGACGGTGACGGAGGTGGGGTGGGTAGACATACGGGCCTCGCGGTTGCGTGGGGTGGAGCGCGGTCAGGGGCAAACGCGTTCGAGACACCGCGGCAGGGGGAGGCCGGAGAAAGAGAGAAGGCCTGTGCCGGGAGAGACGGGACGGCTCATGCGCCGAGGTCGCACGCGACGTGCACGGCAGCGGAGGGCTGCGTGACGCGGTGTCTCATGACCTCAGACGAGCAACGTCCTTCTCCTATCGACGGCAACAGAACCTTTTACAACGTACGAGGGGCCGTGACGGGTGTCAACGCTTTAACGTCGTGCCCAGAGGTCCCCCAGCGTCGTGCCCAGAGGTCCCCTCACGAGGAGGCGCCGTGCACTACGGCACGCTGTCCCTGCCCGCCCGGCTCTTCCTCCTCGCGTGGAGCCTGGACCGGAAGAGATTCACCGGAGGTCCCGACCTCCACCTCGCCGTCCGTGCGGGCGCCCTGGCCGAGCTGGCCCAGCGGGGGCTGCTCCACGAGCGGGAGCGGGGCGGCGCGGTCGTGCCCGTCGCGGGCAGCCGCACCGGGGACGCCGTGCTGGACGGCCTGCTCGATCTCATCGAGCGCTCCCGGCCCCGCAAGCTGCGCGGCTGGATCACCCACCGCTCCCGCGACACCCTGACCGCGGTCCGTGACGAGCTGGCGGCCCACGGCTATCTGCGCACCGAGCGCCGCCGCGTCCTCGGGCTCTTCCCCGTCCGGCACTGGGAGCCGGAGCGCACGGGCTACGCCGAGACGCTCCATGCCGAGACCCTCGCCGTGCTGCGCGGCCCGCGACCGGTCGCCGAGGTGGGCCAGGGCGAGGCGGCCCTGGTGGTCTGCGCCGCCGCGGGCAAGGTCCGCCCGGCCGTCACGGGCAAGGACCGCAGGCGGTACAAGGACAGGCTGGAGGAGCTGACCGACCGCAGTGGCGGCGCCTCGCCGGAGCTGCGCTCGACGATGCGCGACCTCCGCAAGGCGCTGGCCTCCGCGGTGGCGGCGGCCGAGACGGCCCGCTCGTCGGACGGCGCGGGAGGCGACGGCGGCGGGGGAGGCGACGGTGGCGGCTAGCTGTGCCGCTCCGGCACGTGGCCAAGGCGGCCCGCCCCGGACCGGAGGCGCTAGCAGGCGTCCCGCATCAGCTCGGCCAGGTCCTGGTCGAGGTCCACGTAGTGGTGCTCGTGGCCGAGCGGGACCAGGGCCGTGGTGCTGTGCAGGAAGCGGCGCAGCTCCCCGGTGCGGATGTGGACGATCGCGGTGCCCTCGGGCGCGTGGAACTCCACGACCGTACGGTCGAAGCCGTACGGCCGCACGCGCACGTCGCCGTCGCCCACCGGGCGCTCCACGCCCTGTGTGAGCAGCTCGCGGGCGAAGGCCCAGGAGACCTCGACGCCTTCCAGCGTCGCGGGAGCGGGGAAGCTCATCTGGACGGCGAAGGGGTCCTGCCGGTCGTAGTGCAGGGTTGCGGGAATGGTCTGCATCCGCGGCGCGGCGGCGACCAGGCGGGCCTCTACGGCTTGCTCGATGACGGTGGACAACGCCTGCTCCCTCACTGACTGCTGGACGACTGGGGTCGGCACTTTGATAGACGACGGAATGACGGGATCCGTGCACACGGAGAGCGAGTGAGACCGAGTGACCTCTGTCACCGCGACACCGTGGAGGCCCCGGCGGTTCCCGGCGGCCGTCGGGTGGGGGACGCGTTCAGGCCATCTGGACGAGCCCCGGCGCGTCGGCTAGCTTCGCCCGCCATGAGGGCCAAGGGGAAGTCGAAGTCGATGGGGCGCGCGGTACTGGCGGGGCTGTGCGGGGCGGCGCTCGCCGGAGCCGTTCTCGCGGCGCCCGCACGGGCCGGAACCGGCGGGTCCGCGCACGCGCCCGTGCGGGGCCTGAGCTGGCAGCTCAAGGAGAGCGGCACCGACGCGCGCTTCCGCGGACTCGCCGCCGTCAGCCCTGACACGGCCTGGGCGGCCGGGACCGGGGGCACCGTGCTGCGCACCTCCGACGGCGGCGGGACGTGGCGTGATGTGTCCCCGCCGGACGCCGGGAACCTGGAGTTCCGCGACGTGGAGGCCTTCGACGGACGGCGCGCGGTCGTGCTCGCCATCGGCGAGGGCGAGGCCTCGCGGGTGCTGCGCACCGACGACGGCGGCGCGACCTGGACGGAGTCCTTCCGCAATACCGACACCCGGGCCTTCTACGACTGCGTGACCTTCTTCGACCACCGGCACGGTCTGGCCATGAGCGACCCGGTCGACGGGAAGTACCGCATCCTGTCCACCGCCGACGGCGGCCGGTCCTGGAAGGTGCTGCCGGACGCCGGGATGCCCGCCGCGCAGCAGGGCGAGTCGGCGTTCGCCGCGAGCGGCCAGTGCCTGGTCGCCTCGGGCCCGCGCGACGTCTGGCTGGCCACCGGAGGCGCGGCCCGCGCCCGCGTCCTGCACTCCGCCGACCGGGGCCTGACCTGGCGCGCCACCGACGCGCCGATCCCGGCGGGCGACCCCGCCCGCGGCGTCTTCGGCCTCGCCTTCCGCGACCGTACGCACGGCATCGCGGTCGGCGGCGACTACCGCGCGGGCCAGGCGTCGCCGAAGGCGGCGGCGGTCACCGGCGACGGCGGCCGCACCTGGCGCCCCGCGGGGCAGCCGACGGGCGCCTACCGGTCCGGGGTCGCCTGGTTCCCCGGCAGCCGCGCCACCGCCATCGCGGTCGGCCCGACGGGCACCGACGTCACCACGGACGGCGGCAGGACCTGGCGGACGGTCGACACAGGGTCCTACGACACCGTGGACTGCGCCGGGGTCCGTGGCTGCTGGGCGGCCGGGGAGAAGGGCCGGATCGCGCGCCTGGAACGGAAGTGAGGCGTACCGACGGGATGGACGTGAGGCGTACCGGCTACGCCGGGAGCTGCTCCTGGTGGTCGGCGAGTGCCGGAGCCGTCTTCGTCGCGTAGAACTCGGTGACGCGGTACTCGCAGATCCCGGCCACCGTGAACGGGTCCGCCGCGATGATCTCCTCGATCCGTGCGCGGTCCTCCGCCACGGCGATGAGCACCCCGCCGTCGCGCGGGTTCTTGCGCCCGGAGGCGAGGCAGACGCCGCTCGCGTAGAGCTCGTCGAGCCAGGCGACGTGGGCCGTGAGGTGTTCCTCGACGGCGGAGAGCGGCGCGGTGTAGGTGAGTTCGAGAACAAACATGAGCGCGAGGCTACCGGCCCCGGTGAGCCCGGGGACCGGCGGCCTCGCGGAGCCGTCGGCTAGTCGGTGATCTTGATGGCGCCGTTCGGGGCGGCGGCCTCCGCCGTCGTGCCGTGCGGGCCGCCGACGCGCCCGGTGATGCCCTTCAGGAGCTCGCCGAGGTCGACACCGGTGGTGGAGCTGAGCAGCTCCATGCCCTGGGCGACGTTGTCCGCGACCGTACGGGAGAGCTGTCCCGCCCCGTCGGTGGAGATGACGGTCATCTTGTCCACCGCGCTCAGCGGCTCCGACGCCTTGGCGACCACGCTCGGCAGCACCTCGACGAGCATCTGGAGGATGGCCGCGTCCCCGTACCGCGTGAACGCGTCGGCCTTCTTGTGCATCGCTTCCGCCTCGGCGGCGCCCTTCGCGCCGATCGCGGCGGCCTCGGCCTCACCTTCGAGCCGGACGGCGTCGGCAAGCGCCGCGCGCTGCGCCTTCTCGCCCTCACCGGTCAGGCGGGCCCGCTCGGCGTCGGCCTCGGCCTGCTTGACCAGGCTGATCCTGCGCGCCTCCGCCTCCTGCTCGGCCTGGTAGCGCGCGGCGTCGGCGGGCTTGCGGACCTTGGTGTCCAGCTCGCGGTCGGTGAGCGCGGCCTGCCGCTGGGCGACCTTCTCCTGCTCGGTCAGCACGTCCTGCTGCCGGGCCGCCTCGGCCAGCGGTCCCGCCGCGCCCGCCCGCGCGGCGGCCTCGTCCGTCTCGGCCTTGATCTCGGCCTGCTTGAGCGCGAACGTCCGCTGGGCGATCGCGATCTCCTCCGCGGCCTTCAGCCGGGCCTGCTCGGCGGCGCGCTGCGCGACCGCTTCGGCGATGTCGGCCTCCTGCCGGGCGCGGGCGGCCTCGGGGCGCCCGAGGTCCTCCAGGTAGGAGCCCTCGGTGGTGATGTCCTGGATCTGGAAGGCGTCGAGGACCAGGCCCTGCCCGGAGAGGCTGGCCTCGGCCTCCTCCGCGACCTGCCCGGCGAAGGCGGCGCGGTCGCGGATGATGTCCTCCACCGACATCCGGCCCACGATCGAGCGCAGCGCCCCGGAGAGCACCTCCTGGGTGAAGCCGACGATGCCGTCCTGCTGGACCAGGAACCGCTGGGCGGCGGCGCGGATGGAGTCCTCGGTGCCGCCGACCTTGACGATGGCCACGCCTTCGAGGTGCGCCTTGACGCCGCGCAGCGTGACGGCGCCGCGCACCGCGATCGGGATGTGCCGCGAGGACAGGTCGAGGGTGAACTTCTGCTGGACGAACGGCACGACGAAGACGCCGCCGCCGACCACGACCTTCTGGCCGCTGTTGTCGGTCATCACCCGGCCGGTGTCCGGGTCGGTGGACTTCTTGCCGCGCCGCCCGGTGACGATGAAGGCCTCGCTCGGCCCGGCGACCTTGTAGCGGGTGATGACGACGAGCGCCAGCAGGACGAGGAGTACGACGACTCCGATGACGGCGGTCAGGACTGGACTCATGGGCGTACTTCCCCCCTGCCACCCTGGGACGGCAGATCGTTGACGTGATGGTGAGCGGTCGAGGCGGTGCCCGGCTTCGGGCCGCCACGGGGTGTACCGGGCGTCGGCGCCGCACGCAGCGCGCGTGCGTCGACGCTCCGCGGAGCGCGCGTGCGTCAGCGCTCCACGGGGCGTACCGCGACCGAGGTGGCGGTCGGGGCSGMCYCGACCCAGACCTCGGTGCCCCGCGCCACGGCGGCGGAGCTGCGGGCCGCGAACTTCACGCGCTGGCCCGCGAGGTGCAGCAGCACCTCTCCGTAGCCATCGGCCGGGATCGCGGTGACCACGGACCCCGAGGTGCCCACGAGGTCGTCGCCGCGCGGGGTCGCCGCGGTCTGGTCGCGCATGAGGGCGCGGGTCGTCCGCCAGGTCAGCCAGGCCGCCCCGGCCCCCGCGCAGACGCCCGCCGTGGTCGCGGGACCGGCGCCGAGTCCGGTCGTGCCGAGCACGATCGCCCCGCCGAAGCCGAGCATGGACACGAACCCGGCGATCACCGGCAGCGAGAGCAGCCCGTCGAAGACGCCGTCGAGGACGCCGACGCCGTCGAAGAGCCCTTCCAGGACCCCGTCGAGGACGAGCGAGAGCACGAGCAGGACGATCCCCGCGATGCCGAGACCCAGAAAGACCGTCATCGGATCACTTCCCCCGTTCATGCCGTCCACCTCGGTACGGGACCGAGCCTGTCATGCACAGTTGAGCGCTGACATTGCCCGTTTCCGGCAATCTTTACGCGTCTTTAATGCCGGTGGGCCGTGCGTGGGTCGTGCGGGCTCCGCGCTCACGAGGCGGACGGGCGGCCCGGCTAGGCTCGCGCCCCGTGATCGACCACCGACTTCCCGCGGACTGGCCCACCGATGAGGCGACGGCGCTCGCGGTCCAGGACGAGCTGCGCGCCCGCGTCGTCCTCGACGGCTCGGGGCCGCCGCCCGGCACCGGACACCTGACCGGTGTCGACGTCGCCTACGACGACACGAGGGACCTGGTCGCCGCGGCCGTCGTGGTCCTCGACGCGGCGACGCTCGACGTCGTCGAGGAGGCCACCGCCGTCGGCGCCGTCGCGTTCCCCTATGTGCCCGGCCTGCTGGCCTTCCGGGAGATCCCGGCCGTGCTCGCGGCGCTCGCCCGGCTCGGCGCCGACCCCGGCACCGTCGTCTGCGACGGCTACGGCGTCGCGCACCCGCGCCGCTTCGGCCTCGCGAGCCATCTCGGCGTCCTGACCGGACTGCCCACGATGGGCGTGGCCAAGAACCCCTTCACCTTCGCCCACGCGGCCCCGGCCGCGCCGCGCGGCAGCGTATCGCCGCTGCTCGACGGCGTGGAGGAGGTGGGGCGCGCGCTGCGCACCCGCGAGGGCGTGAAGCCGGTCTTCGTCTCGGCCGGGCACCGGGTCACCCTCGACCAGGCCTGCGCGCACACGCTCTGCCTGACGCCGCGCTACCGCCTGCCGGAGTCCACCCGCCGCGCGGACGCGCTGTGCCGCTCCGCGCTGCGGGAGGCGGCCGGTCAGCGGGACTCCCCGCCCCGGGAGGCGGCCGGTTGAGGGGCGGAAAGACGAGCGGGTTAGCATATGAGCGCCGCCTAGCTCGAAAGATACTCCTGTGACTGTCAATGACGACTCGTTCACCAATTGGAAGCACCGCGAGGAGATCGCGGAGTCGATGATCCCGCTCATCGGGAAGCTGCACCGCGAGCGGGACGTCACGGTCCTGCTGCACAGCCGCTCCCTGGTGAACAAGTCGGTGGTCAGCATCCTCAAGACGCACCGGTTCGCCCGGCAGATCGCCGGTGCGGAGCTCTCGGTCACCGAGACGCTGCCCTTCCTGAAGGCCCTCACCGAGCTGGACCTGGGCCCCTCGCAGATCGACCTCGGCATGCTCGCCGCGACGTACAAGAGCGACGACCGCGGGCTCTCCGTCGCGGAGTTCACCGCCGAGGCCGTCGCCGGTGCCACGGGCGAGAACAAGATCGAGTGCCGCGAGGGCCGCGACGTCGTCCTCTACGGCTTCGGCCGCATCGGCCGCCTCGTCGCCCGTCTGCTCATCGAGAAGGCCGGTTCGGGCAACGGCCTGCGGCTGCGGGCGATCGTCGTGCGCCAGGGCGGTGAGCAGGACATCGTCAAGCGTGCCTCGCTGCTGCGCCGCGACTCCATCCACGGCCAGTTCCAGGGCACCATCACCGTCGACGAGGCGAACAGCACGATCATCGCCAACGGCAACGAGATCAAGGTGATCTACGCCAACGACCCCTCCGAGGTCGACTACACGGCGTACGGCGTCAAGGACGCCATCCTCATCGACAACACCGGCAAGTGGCGCGACCGCGCGGGCCTCTCCAAGCACCTGCGCCCCGGCATCGACAAGGTCGTCCTGACCGCGCCCGGCAAGGGCGACGTGCCGAACATCGTGCACGGCGTCAACCACGACACGATCAAGCCGGACGAGCGCGTCCTGTCCTGCGCCTCCTGCACCACCAACGCGATCGTCCCGCCGCTGAAGGCGATGGCGGACGAGTACGGCGTGCTCCGCGGCCACGTGGAGACCATCCACTCGTTCACCAACGACCAGAACCTCCTGGACAACTACCACAAGGCCGACCGCAGGGGCCGCTCCGCGCCGCTCAACATGGTCATCACCGAGACCGGTGCCGCCTCCGCCGTCGCCAAGGCGCTGCCCGACCTCAAGGCGCCCATCACGGGCAGCTCGATCCGGGTGCCCGTGCCGGACGTCTCGATCGCGATCCTCAGCCTGACGCTCGGCCGCGAGGCCGACCGCGAGGAGGTGCTCGACTACCTACGCAACGTGTCGCTCACCTCGCCGCTGAAGCGCCAGATCGACTTCACCAGCGCCCCGGACGCGGTGTCGAACGACTTCATCGGCTCGCGCCACGCCTCGATCGTCGACGCGGGCGCGACCAAGGTCGACGGGGACAGCGCGATCCTCTACCTCTGGTACGACAACGAGTTCGGCTACTCGTGCCAGGTCATCCGCGTCGTGCAGTACGTCTCCGGGGTCGAGTACCCGACGTACCCGGTGCCGGTGGCCTGAGCACCGAAGGCCCGCTGGAGGGGTGCCCCGCGCGCGGGGCACCCCTTCGACGTGTGCACGGCACCGCCTTCCGTGCCCTTCAGCGCACCGCCGCGACGCGGAACGTCAGTCCCGCCTCCGTGAGCCGCCTCAGCAGCGCGTCGCCCATGGCCACGGCCGGGGTGAGCTGGCCGCCCGCCTGCGGCAGGTCGTCCAGGGCGAGGCAGAGCGCCGACTCGCCGAGCATCCTCGCCGTCTCGTCGTACCCCGGGTCGCCGCCCGACACCTCGGTGAAGACCCGCCTGCCGCCGCCCTCGCCGACGAACCGCACCGAGAACCGCGCCGCCGCCCGCTGCGCCTCGCTCGGCCCGTCGCCGGGCTTGAGCCGTGCGGACAGCCAGCGGCGTACGGGGGGCAGTTGGGCGGCGGCGACGAGGCCGCCGACGGCGAGCGGGGCGCCGAGCGCCATGGGCAGCGTCCTGACCGCGGCGTAGTGCCGGTAGCGGAAGTCGGGGCCGTAGCGCTCCAGGGCGCGGGCCGAGCGCTGGACCACCTGCGGGTCGATCGTCGGCAGCGGCAGCGCCCACGCGCCGACTTCGGCGGCGTAGCGGGGCGCGCCGGGCGGCGCGTAGGCCCTGCGGTCGGCGGGGCGCGGCTCGTGGCGCCCGCGCTCCTTGGCGGCGGCCATCATCTGCGGGCCGCGGCCGAACTGGTTGAGCGCGGAGGCGAACGTGCCGCCGGAGAACCGCGCGTTGGTCCGCACGAAGCCGTCGACGCGCAGCGGCACGCCCTCCGGCAGCTGCTTGACCGTGAAGTACACCCCCAGGTCGTGCGGGACGGAGTCGAAGCCGCAGGTGTGCACGAGCCGCGCCCCGGTCTCCCGCGCGCGGGCGTCGTGCCGCACGTACATGAGGTCGACGAACTCGGGCTCACCCGTCAGGTCGACGTAGTCCGTGCCCGCCTCCGCGCAGGCGGCGACCAGCTCCTGCCCGTAGGTGAGATAGGGGCCGACGGTCGAGGCCACCACGCGGGCGCTGTCCGCCAGCTCCCTGAGTGAGGCGGTGTCGGCCACGTCGGCGTGGACCAGGGGGAGCTTCGCGCACGTGGGGTGGTCGGCCGCCAGGCGGTCCCGCAGCCGCTCCAGTTTCCCGGTGTCGCGCCCCGCGACGGCCCACCGCAGCCCGTCGGGCGCGTGCGCGGCCAGATACCGGGCGGTGAGCACCCCCACGAAGCCGGTCGCTCCGAAGAGCACGATGTCGTACGCGCGATCCTTGCTCTGCCTGCTCATGGCACCTCTCCGCCGTGCGTGTCGCGCCGGTGCCGGGGGCCGGGGCCACCCGTCCGGCCGAAATTGGCTAAGCGCTTGCTCGTCAAGGGCTTGTGCCCAGTGGAACACGTTCTTAGCATCACTGGTGTTACATCACTTGTGTCATAGCGCTGGGGGCTCAATGGCAGGACCAGGCAAGCGCGTTAGCGGACCGCTCGCCGGGGTGCGTGTGGTGGAGCTCGCCGGTATCGGGCCCGGCCCCTTCGCGGCCATGCTCCTGGCCGATCTCGGGGCCGACGTCGTGCGCGTCGACCGGCCGGGCGGAAGCGGCCTCGGCATCGAGGCGGAGTACGACGTCACCAACCGCAACAAACGCTCGGTGATCCTCGATCTGAAGACCGCCGACGGCGCGGCCCGCGTCCTCGACCTCGTGGCGCGCGCCGACGTCCTCATCGAGGGCTACCGGCCGGGCGTCGCCGAGCGGCTCGGCGTCGGCCCAGGGCCCTGCCTCGCCCGGCGCCCCGCCCTGGTCTACGCCCGGATGACGGGCTGGGGCCAGGAGGGACCGCTCGCCCAGCGCGCCGGGCACGACATCGCCTACATCGCGATCACCGGCACCCTCGGCATGATCGGCAAGCCCGGTGAGCCGCCGACCGTCCCCGCCAACCTCGTCGGCGACTACGCGGGCGGCGCGCTGTACCTGGTAATCGGCGTCCTCGCCGCGCTCCACCACGCGCGCGTGCACGGCGAGGGCCAGGTCGTGGACGCCGCGATCGTCGACGGCACCGCCCACCTCTCCGCGATGATCCACGGCATGCTGGCGGCCGGCGGCTGGCAGGACCGCCGCGGCGCCAACCTCCTGGACGGCGGCTGCCCCTTCTACGGCACCTACGAGACGGCCGACGGCGGCCACATGGCCGTCGGCCCCCTGGAACAGCGCTTCTACGACGAGTTCAGCGCCCTCCTCGGCCTCGGGGAGGCGGCCGACGCCCGCGGCGACCTCGGCCGCTGGGGCGAGCTGCGCGACGCCGTCGCCGCCCGGTTCAAGGAGCGCACCCGCGCGGAGTGGACGGCCGTCTTCGAGGAGTCCGACGCCTGCGTGGCGCCCGTGCTCTCGCTCCGTGAGGCGCCCGGCCACCCGCACCTCGCCGCCCGCGCCACCTTCACCGACCACGGCGGGATCACCCAGCCCGCCCCGGCGCCCCGCTT
>NZ_JASKYR010001229.1:0-1339 GCF_041028215.1 Streptomyces flavofungini | reverse complement strand
TCGCAGAGCCCTCCTCACCCTCGGCGCGGCCGTGGCCGGCAGCGTCACCGTGCCCGCCCACGCGCGGGCGGGGGAGCGCGGGGGCCCCAAGGTGCGCCCGCTCCTCCAGGCCCACGCGCACAACGACTACGAACACCCCCGGCCCCTGCTCGACGCCCTCGACCACCGGTTCAACAGCGTCGAGGCCGACATCTACCTCGTCGACGGACAGCTCCTCGTCGCCCACGACCCCGTGGACCTCGACCCCGCCCGCACCCTTGAGTCGCTCTACCTGGAGCCCCTCGCGGCCCGCGTCCGCGCCCACCACGGTGCGGTGTACCGGGGGTATCACCGCACCCCCTTCCAGCTGCTCATCGACATCAAGACCGAGGGCGCGTCCACCTACGCCGAGCTCCACCGGCATCTGCTGCCCTACCGGCGCCTGTTCACCTCCTGCGTCCACGGCAAGGTGCGCCGCTCGGCGGTCACGGCCGTCGTCTCCGGGGACCGGGCGGCCCGCGGTCCGATGGCGGCGCAGAAGGTGCGGCACGCCTTCTACGACGGGCGCCTCGCCGACCTCGGGACGCCGGCGCCCGCCTCCCTCATCCCGTTGATCAGCGACAACTGGTCGCTCAACTTCACCTGGCAGGGCAACGGGCCGATCCCTCCCGCCGAGCGCGACAAGCTGCGCGGCATCGTCTCCGCCGCCCACACGCACCGGCAGCGCGTCCGGTTCTGGGCCACGCCCGATCTGCCGGGGCCCCAGCGCGACGCGGTCTGGGGCGAGTTGCTCGCCGCCGGTGTCGATCACCTCAACACCGATGACCTCGCGGGGCTCGAAGCCTTCCTCGGCGCGCGCGGCCGGTGACCGGAGCCGGACCACGCCCGTTCCGATAACGCCCGTTTCGGTAACACCCGTTCGGAGCACAGGTCAGAAGCCCGGACAAACCTCCCGTTACGCGACACTGACGGCCGGGAGCCGCGGTGTCGCGTGGCGGAGGAGGTTCTTGGGATGGCTGTCTCGATCTCTGTGGTGCTGCTGCTGCTCATCATGGCGGTGGTCTTCCTGCGCAACGGCGCCCTGAAGATCTCACACGCCCTGGTCTGCGCCCTGCTCGGCTTCTACCTGGCCGGTTCCAGCATGGCGCCGACGATCCACGACGGCCTGACGGCCACGGCCGACATCGTCAGCGCCCTCCAGCCCTGAGCACCGCCGACCGCTCCCGGCGGCTCTTTTGCGTCTTCATGAACAACTGACGTTGTTTCATGGACACTTCAAGCAGCTCGGCCTAGCTTCGGCGCATGCCACCCATCCCGACCCCGTCCGGCGTGCTCCCGAGGATCGCGCGCGGCGCCCTCG
>NZ_JASKYR010001228.1:0-1453 GCF_041028215.1 Streptomyces flavofungini | reverse complement strand
GGACCGGCACCACCCGGGCCGCCCGCACCGTGAGCAGGCCGCGCTCGGCCAGCACGATCACCGCGGTCTCCGCCACCCGGCGCTCCCCACCGGCCAGGTAGGCGATCTCGTACACGCTGAAGATCATCCCCAATACCCCCGAATCCCCGTATCCCGCTTTCGTGCCGGTATCCCCGTTTCCTCCTCCGATGACGCCTGGTCAGCCGGTCCTCAGAGCTGGATTTGAGCTTGGCTTGCCTAGGACTCTTAGGTTATAACTAGGAGCCCTAGGAACGAGGTGGACGCATGGTGCGGGCGGGGCTCACGGCGGATCGGGTGACCCTCGCCGCCGCTGAACTGGCGGACGAGATCGGGCTGGAGCAGGTGACGATGGCGCGCGTGGCGAGCCGCCTCGGCGTGAAGGACGCGAGCCTGTATTCGCACGTTCGCGGGCTTGAGGACCTGCGCGGACGGATCGCGCTCCTCGCCGCCGACGAGAAGACCCTGCGGATCGCGGAGGCGACCGTCGGCAGGGCGGGCAAGGAGGCCCTGGTGGCGTACGCCGACGCCTGGCGGGAGTACGCCCACCGGCACCCGGGCCGCTACACGGCGACGCAGATCCGCCTCCGGATCGACCCCGAGCTGGCCGAGCGGGCCGAAGGGCCGCGCCGTGCCGTCGAGCTGACCTACGGCATGCTGCGCGGTTACGGCCTCGCCGAGCCCGACCTGACCGACGCCGTCCGCCTGCTGCGCAGCACCTTCCACGGGTTCGTCGCCCTGGAGGCCGCGGGCGGCTTCGGCCACGCGCGGGCGCCGCAGCGGTCCTGGGAGCGCGCCCTCGACGCGCTCCACGCCACCCTTGAGCACTGGCCACCGGCCCCGGACGGAGACCCCTCATGAGCGCACCGACCCTAGGCATGCTGCGCACCGAAGGCGCGACCCTGCACTACGAGGTACGCGGCAGTGGACCGCTGTTGCTGCTGATCCCCGGCGGTTCCGGCGGCGCGGCAGCCTTCGACGGCGTCGCCGACGCGCTGGCCGCCGAGCACACCGTCGCCACCTACGATCCGCGAGGCCTGGCCCGCAGTCCGCTGGACGACCCCGGGGCCGAGCAGCGGGTGGCCGTCCACGCCGATGACGCGTCGCGGCTCATCGAACTGCTGTCGCCCGGTGAACCCGCCCGGGTGTTCGGTGCCAGCTCCGGCGCCATCGCCGCCCTGCACCTGCTCGCCACCCGCCCCGACCGTCTCGCGCGGGTCGTGGCGCATGAACCGCCGGTCGTGGAGGTTCTTCCGGACGCGGCGGAGCAGCGGGCCTTCGTCGCGCGCGTGGAGGAGACCTTCCGGGCCGAGGGGCTCGCGAAGGCCATGGCGGTCTTCGCCGACGGGCTCACGAAGGCCGGTGACGCGGTGGACCGGGGCGGCGACTCCGGCGAACCGGGCCCCGCGCCCGATTCCGAGCCCGGTTCCGAGCC
>NZ_JASKYR010001227.1:0-1507 GCF_041028215.1 Streptomyces flavofungini | reverse complement strand
TACCTGGGTGATCTGCCAGGGGCGGGCGCCGTGGGCGGCGAGGGCGGCGGCGACCGAGTCGGCGTCCACCTGCGCCGGCGGCTCCCAGCAGACGCGCCGGACCGTGTCCGGAGTGATCAGGTTCTCCTGGGGCATGTTCAGCCGCTCCGCCAGCGCGGAGACCGCCGCCCGCGCCGCCGCGAGCCGCGCCGCGGCCGCCGGGTCGCGGTCCGCCCAGGAGCGCGGCGGGGGCGGCCCGCTCACCGTCTGACCGGGCTGCGGAAGCTCCGAGTCCGGCAACGCCTTCGCCCGGTCCACCGCCGCCTGCCACTGTTCGAGCTGGCGCCGCCCCATGCGGTGCCCGAAGCCGGAGAGGCCCGCCAGCGCGTGCACGTTCGGCGGCAGCCCGAGCGCCGCCTCGACGATCGCCCCGTCGCTGAGCACCTTGCCCGGTGACACGTCCCGCCGCTGGGCGACCTTGTCACGCGCGGTCCACAGCTCCCGTACGACCGCCATCTGGCGGCGGCGCCGCACCTTGTGCATGCCGGACGTGCGGCGCCAGGGGTCCTTGCGGGGCGGCGCGGGCGGTGCGGAGGCGATGGCGTCGAACTCCTCGTGGGCCCACTCCAGCTTGCCCTGCCGGTCCAGCTCCTTCTCCAGGGCGTCACGCAGGTCGACCAGGAGCTCCACGTCGAGGGCGGCGTAGCGCAGCCAGGGCTCGGGCAGCGGACGGGTCGACCAGTCGACGGCGGAGTGGCCCTTCTCCAGGACGAAGCCGAGGACGGATTCGACCATCGCGCCGAGCCCCACCCGCGGGAACCCGGCGAGCCGCCCCGCCAGCTCGGTGTCGAAGATGCGGGTGGGGATCATGCCTATTTCGCGCAGGCACGGCAGATCCTGCGTGGCCGCGTGCAGGACCCACTCCGTGTCGCCGATGGCCTCGCCGAGTCCGGAGAGGTCGGGGCAGGCCACGGGGTCGATCAGCGCGGTGCCCGCGCCCTCGCGGCGGAGCTGGACGAGATAGGCGCGCTGGCCGTACCGGTAGCCGGACGCGCGCTCGGCGTCGACGGCCACGGGGCCGGTGCCGCGGGCGTACGCGGCGATCATCTCGGCGAGGGCGTCCGCGTCGGCGATCACCGGCGGGATGCCGTCGCGAGGCTCCAGCAAGGGGATCGGCGCCGTTTCGACGTCGTCCGGAGGAGCGCCTCCGGTGGTTCGCAGTGAGCTGTCTGCTGCGGTCTCTTGGGCGTCGGTCACCTGTCAAGGGTATCTGTGTATGCGCGGCGCCCGTCGACGGAACGTTCCGTCGACGGGCGTGAAGGGGTTGTAAATCAGTCAGTGGATGATCCCGGTGCGCAGGGCGACCGCGACCATCCCGGCCCGGTCACCCGTGCCGAGCTTGCGCGCGATCCGGGCGAGGTGGCTCTTCACGGTCAGGGCGGACAGGCCCATCGAGACGCCGATGGCCTTGTTGGACTGGCCTTCGGCGACCAGGCGSAGCACCTCGACCTCACGGCCGGACAGCTCG
>NZ_JASKYR010001226.1:0-1493 GCF_041028215.1 Streptomyces flavofungini | reverse complement strand
CCCTGAAGGAACTGCCCGTCACCCTCAGGGCCACCGGAGCCCTGCCGCACGGGGTGCTGGTCGGCGCGTCCCCCGAGCCCTTCCCGGCCGCCACCGTCACCGAAGCCCTGGAGGCGGCGCTCGCCGCCAACGACCCCGGCCGGATCGCCGTGGAGTGCGCCGGAACCACTCTGACCTGGGGCGAGCTGGCCACCTGGTCCGGGTCCGTGGCCGCCAGGCTGTGCGGGCAGGGCATCGGGCCGGGCTCGTACGTGCCCGTCCTCGCGGCGCGCGGCCCCGCGCTGGTCGCCGCCTGGGCCGGAGTGCTGCGCGCCGGGGCGGCGTTCGTGCCGCTGGCCATGGACACCCCCGCCGCCCGCCTGGCGTACATCCTGGATCAGACCGGCGCCGAGACGGTGCTCGTCTGTGCCGAGGGCGCCGACCTCCTCGCGGGACTCGACGTCGGCGCCAAGCCCGTACTCCTGGCCGATCTGCGGGACCTGCCGCAGGAGTTGGCTCCGAAGGACGCCGAGCCGGGCCGCGCCGAGCCGGGCCCCGGCGACCCCGCGGCCGTGATCTACACCTCCGGCACCACCGGCCGCCCCAAGGGGGTGCTCGTGCCGCACCGCGGACTGCTCGCCACCTCGCTGTGGTGGGGCCGCGACTGCGGTCTCGGTCCGGACGACCGGCTGCTGCTCACCGCGGGCACCGCCTTCGACCCCGCGGCCTACAACGTCGTCCAGAGCCTCCTCGCGGGCGCCCGCCTGATCCTGGCCGACGATGTGGAGCGGCGGGACCCCGAGGCCCTGCTGCGCCTGGTGCGCGGCCCGCGCGGCGCCACGGTCGCGGGCTCGGTCACCCCCAGCCTGCTGCGCGCCATGCTCACCGCCGACACCGCCGACACCGCCGACCCGACAGGCACCGCCGACGCGCCAGGCACCGCGCTGCGCGTCCTGTACGCGGGCGGCGAAGCGCTGCCGCGCGAGCTGGCGGCGCGGTGCGCCACCCGCTGGGGCACCCGGATCGTCAATGTGTACGGGCCGACCGAGGCTTCCTGCAACAGCACCTACGCCCCCGTCGACCCCGCGTCCGACACCGCCCCGGCCATCGGACGCCCGCTGCCCGGCATGCGGGCGTACGTCCTCGGCCCGCACGGGGAGGAACTGCCGCCGGGCGTCCCCGGCGAGCTGTACATCGCCGGGCCCGGCGTCGCGCTTGGCTATCTGGCGGCCCCGGAGCAGACGACGGCCGCCTTCCTGCCCGACCGGTACGCCGACGCGTGCGGCGACACGCGGCCCGGTGCGCGGATGTACCGGACGGGCGACCTCGCGGTGCTGCGCGAGGACGGCCGTCTTGGCTATCTGGGCCGGGCCGACGACCAGCTGAAGATCCTCGGCAACCGGCTGGAACCGGCCGAGGTCGTCCGCCTCCTGGAGGAGCATCCGGCCGTCACCGCGGCCGCGGTGCACGCCCAGGGCGCGCCGCCCGCCCTGGTCGCCCACGTGACCCTGGCC
>NZ_JASKYR010001225.1:0-1456 GCF_041028215.1 Streptomyces flavofungini | reverse complement strand
CGATCATGTCGGTGAGCGCCCGCCCCCCCCCCCCCCCCCCCCCCCCCCCCCCCCCACAGAGGTGCTCGGCGAACTCGACGCCCTGGTCGGCCTGGACAGCGTCAAGCGCGAGGTGCGGGCGCTCACCGACATGATCGAGGTGGGCAGGCGCAGGCAGCTCGCCGGGCTGAAGGCCGCCTCCGTCCGCCGCCACCTGGTCTTCACCGGCTCCCCGGGCACGGGCAAGACGACCGTCGCCCGGCTCTACGGCGAGATCCTCGCCTCCCTCGGGGTGCTGGAGAGCGGCCACCTCGTCGAGGTGTCCCGCGTCGACCTGGTCGGCGAGCACATCGGTTCGACGGCGATCCGCACCCAGGAGGCCTTCGACCGGGCGCGCGGCGGTGTGCTCTTCATCGACGAGGCGTACGCGCTCTCCCCCGAGGACTCCGGGCGCGACTTCGGCCGTGAGGCCATCGACACGCTCGTGAAGCTGATGGAGGACCACCGCGAGGCCGTCGTCGTGATCGTCGCGGGCTATACGGCGGAGATGCGGCGCTTCCTCACCGTCAACCCCGGTGTGGCCTCCCGCTTCTCCCGCACCATCACCTTCGGTGACTACGCGCCCGAGGAACTGCTGCGGATCGTGGAGCAGCAGGCCGAGGAGCACGAGTACCGCCTGGGCTCGGGCGCGTCGGAGGCGCTGCTCAAGTACTTCACGGCGCTGCCGAAGGGCCCCGCCTTCGGCAACGGCCGCACCGCGCGGCAGACCTTCGAGGCGATGGTGGAGCGGCACGCGGGGCGCGTGGCCCAGCTGCCCGACCCGAGCACCGACGAGCTCACCCTGCTGTATCCGGAGGATCTGCCGGAACTGCTGTGACCGCCGGGACGGACGTGACCGCCTCCGGCCCCGGCACGGCCGCCCCCACCTCGGTCGTCTCCGCCTCCGTGCCCCCGGGCCGGGGCTGAGGCACCGCCGCCTTCAGCCGTGCGAGCAGCCGTGCGCGCTCCTCGGCGAAGGCGGGGTCGGCCTGGTAGTCGCCGTGGCCCAGGATCGGTGCGGGGAGCGGATGGTCCTCCGTACGCCCGTAGGCCAGCGGGTCCTTGAGAGGGGCGCGGTCGACGCGGGGGCCGCAGTCGCCGTGCAGGTCGATGGGGCCGCCGATCGGGTCGGTGGCCCGGTGCAGATTGCGCCAGCAGTCGACCTCGCGGTGGAGCGAGGACAGGGCGGCCGGGCCGAAGTGGGCGGGGAACCAGCGGCCGTAGAGCCGCTCCAGGGGCGAGCCGTAGGTCAGCAGGGCGACCCGCCTGCGCACGGAGGGCCGGAGCTGCCAGGCGGCAGCGGCGGCCAGGACGCTGCCCTGGGAGTGCCCGGAGATGACGAGACGTCCGCCCGTGGCGCTCGTCGCGCGGGTCCATGCCGCCATGCGCCAGGTCAGGTCGGGGACCGCGCGCTCGGCGTAGCAGGGCGGGGCGAAGG
>NZ_JASKYR010001224.1:0-1632 GCF_041028215.1 Streptomyces flavofungini | reverse complement strand
CTGCGGTCACCGACGCCGTGCGCGAGGTCCGCCGCCCGCGCACAGTCCTCGGCCGCCTCCTCGGGGCTGCCGAGCGCCGCCTGCGCCAGGGACAGATTGATCAGCGCCGTCGCCGCGCCCCGGGCGTCGCCCGCCAGCGCGGCGAGCGCGGGCGCGGCCTCCAGGTGGACGAGGGCCTCGCCGACCCGGCCCTCCTCGGTCAGCACCCACCCGAGCAGCGCGAGGACCCGCGCCTCGGCGCGGGCGTCGGCGTCGGCCCGCGCGGCCTCAAGTGCCTTCTCCAGCAGCGGAGTCCAGCCGTCGCGCACCCGCCAGACGATCTGCGGCCACATCCCCAGGATGATCCGCCACGTCCTGCCGTGCAGCCCCGCCGCGTCGGCGGCGGCCGCCGCCAGGGTCAGGTCGTCGCGCTCGGCCTCGTACCAGGCCATCGCCTGCGCACGGCCGGTGAACGTCCGCGCCCCCCGCGGCGGCCGGAAGTCCGCGGGCAGCGCGAAGCAGGACTCGTCGCCGGGCTCGGCCGCGTCCGCCGCCGCCAGGGCGGTGGCCACGGTGAGGTCGAGCACCCGCGCCAGGGCATCGCTCTCGGCGTCCAGGCCCCGCGCGTACAGCCGTACGAGATCGTGCAGCGTCCAGCGGTCCGGCGCGGCCCGCACGACGAGATGCGCCGCGGTCAGCGTGTCCAGGGCGGCCTCGGCGGCCGACGGGTCGGTCCCGGCGAGAGCCGCCGCCAGGTACCGGTCGACATATCTGCCCGGATGGCGGCCCAGGTGGGCGAAGAGGTGCGCGGCGCCCGCGGGCAGCCGCCGCACGGTCAGCCGCAGCGCCGCCCGTACGCCCGTGTCCTCCACGTCGAGCAGGCCCAACCGGCGCGACTCGTCCGCCAGTTCCTCGCCCATCGCGCCGAGGGACGACTCCGGCTGGTCCGCCAGCCGGGCGGCGGCCACCCGCAGCGCCAGCGGCAGCCCGCCGCACAGCTCGGCCAGGCGCCGCGCGGCCACCTCCTCGGCGCGCACCCGCTCGGTGCCGAGCACGGCGGCCAGGAGGGCCGCGCTGTCCTCCGGTTCGAGTACGTCCACGGGGACCGGGCGCGCCGCGTCGGAGGCGATCAGGCCGCGCAGCCGGTAGCGGCTCGTGACCACGGTGACGCAGCGGGCGCCGCCCGGCAGCAGCTCCCGCACCTGCTCGGAGGCGCGCGCGTTGTCGAGTACGACGAGCAGCTGGCGCTCGGCGCTCAAGGACCTGAACAGGGCGGACGCGGCGCTCGCCGACTCCGGTATGCGGCGCGGCGCGGCCCCGAGGGCGAGCAGGAACTCCCGCAGCACCTCAAGGAGCGCGGGCTCCCCGGTGTCGCTGAAGCCGCGCAGATCGGCGTAGAGCAGCCCGCCGGGAAACTGCTCGCGGTGGCGGTGCGCCCAGTGCGTCACGAGCGCCGTCTTGCCCACGCCCGCGGGACCGGTGACCAGGCAGACGGGTGCCTCGCCCGCGGCGGCCCGGGACAGCGCGGTCAGCTCGGCGGCCCGGCCGTGGAAGCCGCGGGGCATGCGCGGCAGCAGGTCGACCGCCATCGGGAGCGCGGCGGACGACCGCGCGGGCATGGGCGCGGGCATGGGCACCGGCACGGTGACGGGC
>NZ_JASKYR010001223.1:0-1268 GCF_041028215.1 Streptomyces flavofungini | reverse complement strand
GGAAGGGGACGGGACCGCTGGGGCGGGGCTCCACGGACGGATAGGACACAGGCTCTCAGTGCGCCGCCACCACCTCGCGCCGCTCGCCCACACGGGCCGCCCGGGAGCCGTAGAGCGTGACCGACACGACGCCGAGCACCGCGAGGACGCCGAGCCCCACGGTCCCCGCCCAGCCGCCCGCGTGGAAGGCGACCGCGCCGAGCGTGCCGCCCGCGCTGGAGCCCAGGTAGTAGGCGGACTGGTACAGGGCCGAGGCCTGTGCGCGGCCCGTGGTGGCCGTACGGCTCACCGAGGACGACGCCACCGCGTGCCCGGCGAAGAACCCGGCGGTGATGAGCACCAGGCCGAGCAGGACCAGCGGCAGCAGCGGGGAGAGGGAGAGCAGCAGGCCGCCCGCGGTCGTGCTCACCGCCAGGTAGAGCGCGCCGCGCCGCCCGAGCCGGGTCACCAGCCTGCCCGCGGCGGCGGAGGAGACCGTACCGACGAGGTAGACGAGGAAGACCGAGCCGATGATGCCCTGCGGCAGCGAGAACGGCGCCTCGGTGAGCCGGTAGCCGATCACCGTGTAGACCGCGCCGAAGACGGTCATGAACAGTGCCCCGATCGCGTACAGCCTGCACAGGAGCGGGTTCGACAGATGCGTGCGGACCGTGCGGGCCAGGGCCCGCGGGCTGAGCGAGGCGGGTGTGAAGTGGCGGGGCGCGGGCAGCAGCGCGCGGAACGCGACCGCGCACAGGACGGCGACGACGCCCACGACGCCGACCGCCGCACGCCAGCCCCAGGCCTGCGCGACCCAGCCGGTCACGATGCGCCCGCTCATGCCGCCGATGGAGTTGCCCGCCACGAACATGCCGATCGCGGCGACCAGCGCCTTGGGCCGCACCTCCTCGGCCAGGAACGCCATCGCCGACGCGGGCAGCCCCGCGAGGGCCGCGCCCTGCACGGCACGCAGGGCGATGAGCACCTCGACCGAGGGCGAGAAGGGGACCAGGAGTCCGACGGCCACCGCGACCGAGAGCGAGGCGGTCATGACCGCGCGCCGCCCGAAGCGCTCGCTGAGGGCGCTGAGCGGCAGGACGAAGAGGGCCAGTGCGCCCGTGGCCGCCGACACCGTCCAGCTCGCCGTGCTCGCGCTCACCCCGAAGTCGCCGGAGACGAGGGGGAGCGGCGCCTGCGTGGAGTAGAGGAGGGCGAAGGTGGCCACGCCCGCGAGGAACAGCGCGAGGCTCATCCGGCGGTAGCCGGGCCCGCCGGGCGCCATACGGGAG
>NZ_JASKYR010001222.1:0-1373 GCF_041028215.1 Streptomyces flavofungini | reverse complement strand
ACCACGCGCGAAGCGAAAGGCTCAGCACCACCTCATGAGACGCCTCCTGATCACCGCGGCGGTGGCGGGTGAGGGCCGCGGCGGTGGCGGCCGCCGCGGTGATCAGGAGGCGTCTCATGAGGTGGTGCTGAGCCTTTCGCTTCGCGCGTGGTGGCGGCCGATGGCGCGGGTGCGCAGCCGGCCGGTGAGGGGGTCGTTCTCGACCTCGATGCGGATGCCGTAGGTGTCGGTCAGCCGCTCGGGTGTCAGTACGTCTTCGGGGCCGCCGTCCGCGATGACGCGGCCCGTGTCGAGCAGGAAGACGCGGTCGGCGATGGCCGCGGCCTGGTCGAGGTCGTGCAGGACGGCGCCCACGGCGATGCCGTGCTCGTCCGCCAGGTCCCGCATGAGGTCGAGGAGTTCGACCTGGTAGCGCAGGTCCAGGTAGGTGGTCGGCTCGTCGAGGAGGAGCACGCCGGTCTCCTGGGCGAGGCAGCTCGCGAGCCAGACGCGCTGGAGCTGGCCGCCGGAGAGGTGTTCGGCGCCGCGTTCGGCGAGTTCGAGGACGCCGGTCAGGGTGAGCGCGCGGTCCACCGCGGCCCGTCCGTCCGGGTCGGCCTTGCCCCATCTGCCCCGGTAGGGGTAGCGGCCGAATTCGACGACGTCCCGGACGGTCAGGCCGCCGGGTGTGGGGCGCCCCTGGGTGAGCAGGGCGACGTGGCGGGAGAACTCACGGGGGCTCAGCGCGAGGCCGTCGGTGCCGCCGTCGATGACCAGCTCGGCGCTGCGGGGCCGTTGCAGCCGCGCGAGTGTGCGCAGCAGCGTCGACTTGCCGCTGCCGTTCGGGCCCACGAGCACGGTCACCTCGCCCGGTCGCAGGGTCATCGAGGCGTCATGGACGACGTCGACGCCCTCGTACGCCACGGTGACGCCCGTGGCCGAGAGTTCATGACCTTGGGGGCGGCGCGCGGCCGCTGCGGTCTCTTCACCTTCTTGCACGTGGTGGAGGTTAGCCTAACCTTACCGAAGTGCGAAATAGGGGCCCCGCCTTCCCGCAAGGGGAAATCCGGCCAGGCTGCGTCAGGCGGGCGCGCAGCAGATCGTGGACCCGCGCCGACGCGGCGCCGGTAGCGCTCGGCGTCGTAGCCGTCGAGCAGACCGGTCGGCGCCCAGCCGGTGTTCAGACCCTGGCCCGTCGCGGGGCAGTGGATGTGGGCGGCGTCACCCGCCAGCAGCACGCGTCCGGCGCGGCAACGCTCCGCGAGGCGGGTGGCGTTGCCGAAGCGGGAGAGCCAACGGGGCCCGGCGGACACTGAGGCCGGATCCGCAGAGGCGGGTGAGCGAGGCGCGGAACCCCTCCAGGACACCGTGCTCGCGCGCCGCCCCGCGCCGCC
>NZ_JASKYR010001221.1:0-1618 GCF_041028215.1 Streptomyces flavofungini | reverse complement strand
CCCCTGACGGGGCGCCCCTCACGCCGGTCTTCGCGTGGCGGCCGACAGGCTCCTTCGCCTGCGGCCCCCCGCCTTAGTTGCTCGCGCAGTTCCCCGCGCCCCTGACGGGGCGCCCCCCCCCCCCCCCCCCCCCCCCCCCCCCCCCCCCCCCCCCCCCCCCCCCCCCCCCCCCCCCCCCCCCCCCCCCCCCCCCCCCCCCCCCCCCCCCCCCCCCCCCCCCCCCCCCCCCCCCCCCCCCCCTGACGGGGCGCCCCTCACGCCGGTCTTCGCGTGGCGGCCGACAGGCTCCTTCGCCTGCGGCGGGCTTCCTTCGCGGGGCGGCTGTCGGGGTCCTTCGCCTGCGGCGGGCTTCCTTCGCGGGGGCGTCTGCCCCCCCCCCCCCCCCCCCCCCCCCCCCCCCCCCCCCCCCCCCCCCCCCCAGTTCCCCGCGCCCCGTCAGGGGCGCGGGGAACTGCGCGAGCAACCAAGGCGGGCCCGCAGCCGCCAAGCGAAGGCCGGCAAGGCAGACGCCCCCGCGAAGGAAGCCCGCCGCAGGCGAAGGACCCCGACAGCCGCCCCGCGAAGGAAGCCCGCCGCAGGCGAAGGAGCCCGCAGAGACGAAAGAGTTGCCCCGGCTGACACAATGGGCCGGTGACCAGAGCCTCCTTGGACAAGCAGCCGCACGACGTCGCCACCATGTTCGACGACGTCGCGGAACGATACGACGTCACCAACGACGTGCTCTCCCTCGGCCAGGCCCGCCTCTGGCGCAAGGAGGTCGCGAAGGCGGTGGCCGCGCGCCCCGCGCAGAAGATCCTGGACCTGGCCGCCGGCACCGCCACCTCCTCGCAGCCCTTCGCACAGGCGGGCGCGTACGTCGTGCCCTGCGACTTCTCCCTCGGCATGCTGCGCGTCGGCAAGCGGCGCCACCCGTGGATGCCGTTCACCGCGGGCGACGGGACGAAGCTGCCGTTCAAGGACGACACCTTCGACGCCGTCACGATCTCCTTCGGGCTGCGCAACATCCAGGACACCGGCGCCGCCCTGCGCGAGCTGTACCGCGTGACGAAGCCCGGCGGCCGCGTCGTGATCTGCGAGTTCTCGCACGCGACATGGGGACCGTTCCGGACGGTCTACGAGGAGTACCTGATGCGCGCGCTGCCCCCGGTCGCCCGCGCCGTCTCCTCCAACCCCGACGCGTACGTCTACCTCGCGGAGTCGATCCGCTCCTGGCCCGACCAGCCCACGCTGGCCGGGCTCCTGAAGGACGCGGGCTGGTCCAAGGTGGCGTGGCGGAACCTCACGGGTGGCGTCGTGGCGCTGCACCGGGGCTTCAAGCGGGACTGACGCCCCGTCGCCCCGCGCGAGCCCGGCGAACCCCCGCGCATAACGCTTGAGTTGAGAACAGGGATCTGGGACCGGCGGGGAACCGGTCACCGGGCAAGATGTGTCCGTTGATACGACCCCGCCAAAAACTTATGCGGCTCTTATGGGGTCGGTCCTTTCCCGCTCGCGGGAGATCGCCTGGACTAGACGGAGCGTTCTGATGGCGTCGTACTGCCCACACTGCGGGGCCGCTGCCCCCGAAGAGGCCCGCTTCTGCATGAAGTGCGGCAAGGAGCGCCTTCCGGAACCCGAG
>NZ_JASKYR010001220.1:0-1646 GCF_041028215.1 Streptomyces flavofungini | reverse complement strand
CCCCCGACGCGGCCTGGCTCGACGACCTGGAGATCGACCCGTCGTGCCCACCGGACCTGGCCGCCGCGCTGAGTGGCGCGCCGCCTGTCTCCGGGACGGGCGGCGCGTGAGCGCACTCCCTCCCGCCGACTCGTACTGAACTGCCCACACATCCCGAAAGGACTCCGCGCGTGCCCGGCCTGCCCCCACGCCCGCCCTCGCCCAACCTGGCCCTCGACCAACTGGTCCACGAGCGCCGGGCCGCCGGAGAGTCACTGGTGCACCTGGCGTTCGGCGAGGCCCGCCTGCCTCTGCTGCCCGGCCTCGCCGACGCCCTCGCGGCCGGGGCGGGCCAGGCCTCCTACGGGCCGGTGGCGGGCCGCGCCGAGGCCCGCGAGGCCGTCGCCGGTTACTTCGCCCGGCGCGCGCTGCCCACCGGGGCCGATCAGATCGTGCTGGCACCGGGCAGCAAACCGCTGCTGATGGCGCTGCAGCTCGCCCTTCCCGGCGACGTCCTGCTGCCCGCCCCCGCCTGGAACACCTACGCTCCCCAGGCCGCGTACGCCGGGAAGCGGGCCATCGGAGTGCCGGTGCCCGTGGGCTGCGGAGGCATACCCGAGCCCGCGGCGCTGCGCACCGCCCTCACCCGGGCCCGCACCACGGGCCGCGAGCCGGGGTCACTGGTCCTGACGCTGCCCGACAATCCCACCGGCACCCTCGCCCCGGCGGACCTGGTGCGCGAGGTCTGCGAGGTGGCCGCTGCCGAGGACCTGGTGATCATCTCCGACGAGATCTACCGCGACGTACTGCACTACCCGGCCGCGTCCTACCTCAGTCCCGCCGAGATCGCGCCCGAGCGCACCGTCATCACCACCGGCCTGTCCAAGAGCCTGGGTATCGGCGGCTGGCGCATCGGCGCCGCCCGCTTCCCCGCCGGAGAGCTGGGACGGCAACTGCGCGACGGGGTGGTGTCGGCCGCCAGTGAGCTGTGGTCGACGCTGGCCGGGCCCATGCAGCACGTCGCCGCGTACGCCTTCGCCGAGCCGCCGGAGGTCGTGGGGCGGCTGCGCGACGCCGCCCGTCTGCACGGAGCGGTGGCGCGGGCGGTGCACCGGATCGCCCTGGGCGCGGGCGCCGACTGCCGCCCGCCGACCGGCGCCTTCTACGTCTACCCCGACTTCGGCCCGATGCGCGCGGAGCTGGCCGCACGCGGCGTCACCGACTCCGCGTCCCTGGCCCGGCGCCTCCTGGAGGAATCCGGTGTCGTCGTCCTGGGCGGCCACCTCCTGGGCGACGACCCGGAGGCGCTGCGCTTCAAGGCGGCCACCAGCCTGCTGTACGGGGACGAGGAGCAGCAGCGCGAAGCCCTGGCCGCCGCCGATCCCGTGCGCCTGCCGCACATCGCCGCCCAACTCACCCGTATCGCGGTCGCCTTCGCCGGACTCACCGGCCGACCGGTGCCCGGCCACGCTTTCCTGGAGGCCACCCGTTGAAGGAGATCGATCCCACTCCCGCCGCCTTCGACGAACTCGACCGCGCCGCCGAGCGGCTCCTGGTGGCCGTCGCCGGGCTGAGTGACGCCGAGGCGACCGCGCCCTCCCGGCTGCCCGGCTGGACGCGCGCCCACGTCCTGAGCCACCTCGCCGCCCAGGCCCCCGCCCTGGAGC
>NZ_JASKYR010000122.1:0-14580 GCF_041028215.1 Streptomyces flavofungini | reverse complement strand
CCCGAGGTCCTGCACGGCGAGGTCGTCCCACCGGGCGCGGTCCCGCCGGACACCGGCGCGGCCCCTCCGGGCCCTGGCACCGGCGCGGCCCCTCCGGACCCTGACACCGGCACGGCCCCTCCGGACCCTGACACCGGCACCGTCCCCCCAAGTCAGCGGCAGACGCGTCTGCCCGACCCGGACGACCCGCCGCGCGAGCCGTCGCAGCGGCGGGTCTGAACACTCCGAGTGCTCGGCGCACCCCACCCGTCACACCGGCATCGGCCCCGGCGTTTCGGCCACCTCCACCCTTGGCGCCGGGCCCCGCGCGCCAAGGGTGGATGTACGACCCCGGTACGCACGGCCCAGCAACGGCCGTCGCACGGTCCGTCTCAAACACGTGTGTTCGAAAAGACGAAGCGCGTCGTTGATCCCACGACGACAGTGAGTCCGCGACCACCGTGTAGGAGGCAGGCAGTTGACCTCAGCCGACGCCACGATCCGGGGCACCACCGGGCCCCCCGCACCACCGCCCCCGGCGCAGATCAGCTTCAGCGGTCAGTACGCCGTCAACCCGCTGGGCGGCACCTCGTTCCGTGACCTCTGTTCCCGGCTACCCGCGGTGCTCACCGGCATCGCCCGTATGGCATGGAAGGCCGACCGAGCCTCCGTCGTCCTGCTCGTGGTCTGCCAGATCGTCACGGGAGTCGGCGCGGCCGTGCTGCTCACGGGCACCGCACACGCCATGCGGGCCGTGCTCGGCGCCGGTGCCGTACCGGACCGGCTGCGCGAGGCGCTGCCCGCGCTCATGGTGGTCGCGGGCGCGGCCTCACTCGGGCGCGTGAGCGCCGCGCTCGCCCAGTACGCGGAACGGCGCCTGACCCCACCGGTCACCACCGACGCCGACACCGCCCTGGTCAGGGGAGTCCTGCGCGTCGAGGCCGATGCCTACGCGGGTGAGGGCTTCGCCGACCGGCAGGAGGCCGCCGAGATGGGCGTGGTCCGTACGCATGTCATGGTCACCGACGCCCAGCGCTTCATGTCGGCGCTGATCAAGATGGTCACCGCGTGCGGGGTGCTGTCCGTCCTGCACTGGATGATGCTGCCGCTCCTCGCCCTCGCCGTACTGCCCTCCGGCATCGGCGCCGTGCTGATGGCCAGGGTCGACTACGAGATCCACTACGCGAACGTGTCCGACCGCAATGTGCGGCAGATGACCCGGTGGTGGGCCACCACCCCCAAGTACACCGACGAGGTCCGCGCCAACAGCATGACCGACTACCTGCTGTTCTGGTACCGGTGCCTGTCCGAGCGGATCGACCGGCGCACCCTCGCCGCGGCTCCGCGCACCCTGCGCATCAACCTCGGCACCTCCCTGGCCGGGGGCGTCTTCCTCATCGGCACCTGGGCGGGCCTCGCCTGGCTGGCCAGTACGGGGCGCATCCCGCTGGCCGTCGCCGCCACCGCCGTGGTCGCCGTACAGACGGCGCTCGCGGCGCTCTCCCAGGTCGTCATCAATGGCGCCGCCTGCTTCCACACCAGCCTGTACCTCGCCGACATGCGGACCTTCCTCGCCGACACCGAGGCCCGTGCCGCGCACCGGGGTGACGCGGCGGCACCGTCGTCGGTCGCCGCCCCCGTCGAGGAGATCCGCCTCGACGACGTCACCTTCCGCTACCCGGGCAAGGACCGCCCGGCCGTGGACGGTGTCTCGCTCACGCTGCGGCGCGGGGAGATCCTCGCGATCGTCGGCGAGAACGGCTCGGGGAAGTCCACGCTCACCCGGCTGCTCACCGGCATCTACCTCGCCGACAAGGGCCGCGTGACGTGGAACGGCACCGACCTCGCCCAGGTGGACCCGGCATCGGTGTGGTCGTGCACCGGACTCGTGCCGCAGATCTTCGCGCAGTGGCCGCTGCGCGCCCGCGAGAACGTCACCCTCGGCCAGCCGAGAACGCACGACGACACACCGGTGTGGGACGCCGTGGGGGCGGTCGGCATGCGTTCGGCGATCGAGGAACTGCCGGACGGCCTCGACACCTTGCTCGCCCGCGAGGTCTGGGGCGGAGCGGAGCTGTCCGGCGGCCAGTGGCAGCGCCTCGCCTGCTCCCGTGCGCTCTACCGGCGCCCTGAGCTGCTCATCCTGGACGAACCCACCTCCCAGATGGACCCGCGCGGCGAGCACCGCATCTTCGAGGAGATCAAACGCATCGCCACCGACCGGATCACCATCATCGTCACCCACCAGCTCGACAACACCCGGATCGCCGACCGCGTCATCGTCATGGAACAGGGCCGCATCACCGAACAGGGCCACTACGACACCCTGTCCGCCGGCTCCGGCCTCTTCGCCGAACTCCTCGAACTGTCCCGAAGGAGGTGACGGGTGAGCGCCGTGTGCCGGTCGTAGGGCGGGCGCACCGGTCACCGGGTCCGCGGGTGGCCCGCCTGTGGGGCTGTGCGGCACGCCGAGGTGCCGTACGGCCCCACATACCGCGGACGTCAGCTCGCGGCGGCTTCCGGCTGCGACGGCGCGGACTTCTCCGAAGGCGCGGTGGCGCTGTAGAAGACCGACGAACCCTGCCGGGTGCGCTGCACCTGCGACTTGGCCACCAGCTTCTCCACCGTGGTGCGCACGACCGTGGTCTTGATGGTGCGGTCGGGGTGCGCCTCGGTGAGCGCGGAGGCGATCTCGGCGGAGGAGCGCGGCTCGCTCTGCTTGACCAGGTGCTCGCGGATGAGTTCACCCAGGGTCGGCTCACCCTTCCGGGCCGCGGGCACCTTGGGGGTGGCCTTGGCGCCGGTGGACTTGGCGGTGGCGGTGGTGGACTTGCCCGCGGCCTTGGCCGAAGGCGCCGCCGCGGCGGACTTCTTCTTGCGCGGGGCGGCGCTCGCCTTCTTCGCCCGCTGCTGCGACTTGGGAGCCGCCTTCGCGCGAGAGGTCTCCTTCTTCGCGGCACCCGCCGACGCGCTTTCGGTGCCGTTGGCACCCAGCGCCTGCTGCATGTTGACCAGCAGCGAGTGGTCGTTCTCCAGTACCTGGAGCTGTTCCGTCAGCGCCGCCACCTCGGCGCCGATGCGCTCCTGCTCCTTACGGTTGGCCTCCAGATCCGCGGCTACCTGCGCGGCGTACTGCCCCTGGACTCCGGCGGCGTTGGATTGGTTTTCCGACATAGCAGTGACCTTTCGTCAGCGCACGCGGATGCGTGCGAGTGGCGGATTGGGATCGTACGCCCAGATCAGGAATCTGCGCTTCCGTACCCTTGCCCGGCTCACCCACGGCAAATCGCATCTGGCCTCGCAACGGTGATTGTCCGTGTGTGGAGTCAGGGTGGGAATAGTAAGGCTGATTGGGCCTGTCGGTGGCCGAACCGGCAGATGGTAATCCTCAAGAGGTGGGATCGGATGCCCGTATACGGGCGGGCCCGAGAGGTGTTCCGGCGGCGTCGGGCGAGTGAGTTCAGTACGCACTCATTCAATTAACTCGCGTTCACAGAAGGTGAGTTGTGCCGGTGAGTCGCTGTTAGCGATGAGGGTCCCGGACGGTGTGAACGAGGCGGTGACCACGTGGTTCGCCCGGAAAACAAAAGTCACCCCCACCATCGAATCGCACGGTGCGGCAACCCCTGACGGCTGCTCCACCTCACGTCACCCGGCCGCGAATATGCCCCCGAACGCACAGCAGTCCCGTACGCACATCAGTCCGGCCGCGTTCTCACGGCCGGACCGACCCACATCCTTGACGTGACCGATGACTCACCGATCCGCTTCCCCCACCCGCACCGGAGAGCGCCGCCCCCGGGGTCACTCCGCGGCGGAGGTGAGGTGACTCAGGCGGCGGACCTCGCGTGGGCCGGGCGCCGCCGCAGGGCCGGTGTGGTGAGCGCGGGCGGTGCCCACACCCCGTCGGGCGGATAGACGTCGCTCCCGGGCGCCACGATCTCGTCGATGCGGTCGAGCACGGCGTCGTCGAGCCGTACGGACACCCCCTTGAGGGTGTTCTGGAGCTGCTCCATCGTCCGGGGGCCGATGATGACCGAGGTGACGGCCGGATGCGCGAGCGGGAAGGCGATCGCCAGTTCGGGCAGAGTGCGGCCGAGCCCGTCGGCGACGGCGACGAGTTCCTCGACGACATCCAGCTTCGCCGCCGTGAGGGGCGCCGACGGGTCGAAGCGGGCCGGGTTGAGCTGGGGGCGTCCGCTGCTCAGGTCCATGGCCAGGCCCTTGCGGTAGCGGCCGGTGAGGAACCCCGACGCCAGCGGGGACCAGGTCAGCACTCCCATGCCGAGACGCTGGGCCGTCGGCAGCACATGCCGCTCGACGCCGCGCGCCAGCAGCGAGTAGGGCGGCTGCTCGGTGCGGAACCGGTGGAGCCCGCGGCGGTCGGCGACATGATGCGCCTCGACGATCTCCTCGGCGGGGAACGTGGAGCAGCCGAACGCCCGGATCTTCCCCTGCCGTACGAGGTCGGTCAGCGCGGACAGCGTCTCCTCGATGTCGGTGGTGTGGTCCGGCCGGTGCACCTGGTACAGGTCGATCCAGTCGGTCCCGAGCCGCCGCAGGCTCTCCTCCACCTCACGGACGATCCAGCGCCGCGAGTTGCCGCCGCGGTTGGGTCCTTCGCCCATCGGGAAGTGCACCTTGGTCGCGAGCACCACGTCGTCACGCCGGTCCCGCAGCGCCTTGCCGACGATGGTCTCGGACTCACCGGCCGAGTACATGTCGGCGGTGTCGACGAAGTTGATCCCCTCGTCCAGCGCGGCGTGGATGATCCGCGCGCACTCCTTGTGATCGGTGTTGCCGACCGCCCCGAACATCATGGTGCCGAGGCAGTAAGGACTGACCTCGATCCCGGTCCCACCCAGAACGCGAAGACGCATCGAACCCTCCCAGTCGGTGGCCCGCGTGAACACGCGGACGGACGGCCGACTGTATGAGCTGGAGTCCACTCCAGGGCAAGGGACTCCGGTGTGCTGCCCGCGTGTCTGTCTGCGTGCCTGCCTGCCCTGGGCCTACGCCTCCGTGCCCGTGGGCGCCGCCGGTTCGGTGGGGTGCTGCTCCTTGCGCCAGTGGTCCATGTCCAGGGCGCGGGGCTCCGGTTTGAGCTGGGTGCGGAGGGACTTCAGTTCCTGCTGCATCGCCATGAGCCGTAAGTGTGTGGCGTAGAGGTAGCTCACCT
Source organism: Streptomyces flavofungini (assembly GCF_041028215.1). Lineage (GTDB taxonomy): Bacteria > Actinomycetota > Actinomycetes > Streptomycetales > Streptomycetaceae > Streptomyces > Streptomyces flavofungini_B. The sequence goes on along the minus strand of NZ_JASKYR010000122.1, from coordinate 9,422 downwards.
TGGTGCGGAGGACGAGGGGGTCCACCGGCTTCATGACGATGTCGGCCACACCGAGCTCGAAGGCGGCCATGGAGACCTCGCGGATCAGGCCGAAACCCGTGATCAGGACGATGGGGATGTGCTGGGTCTGCTCCAGGCGCCGCATGTAGCGGACCACGTCGAGACCGCTGACGCCGGGCATGCGCAGATCGAGCAGGATCAGCCCGATGTTGCCGCGCAGGACCTCCTTCAGCGCCTCTTCGCCACTCGTGGCCCGTGCGGTCTCCACCTTGAGCGACGCCAGTGAACTCTCCAGCGCGAACAAGGTGTCCTCATGATCGTCGACTATGAGAATTCTCGGATCCGGCCGCATGCTGCCCCCCCTCTCCCCGGTAAACCATCCTACTGACGCGGGGAGTTGGGGAACCCCTCGGGCGGGGCTTTGATCACGGTCCTTGAGCGGCTGTCAGCCGCCGCGCCGGACCCGGGCCGCCCTGCGCGCCTCGGCGAGCTTGCGGGCCTCCCCGGCCTTGCGGGACCTGCCGCCGCCGCTGCCCCGGGCACCGCCCTTGCCGGTGCCGCCGCCGGTGCCGCCGGTACCGCCCGAGCCGCCCTTGTCCGAGCCGTCCTTGCTGGTCCCGAGGCCACGGAAAGGCACGTTGGTGTTCTTGGCCCTGGGGGTGGCGGGTCCGTCGAGCGGCATGCCGGAGGGCGTCTTGGCCCCGGTGATCCGGCTCAGCTCCTGCTCGCCCGAGCGCACCTTGGTGACCGTCGCCCCGACGCCCGCGTCGGCCATCAGGGTGCTCATCTCGCGGCGCTGCCCGGAGAGGACGAGCGTGACGACGATGCCGGACTCGCCCGCGCGGGCGGTGCGGCCCGCGCGGTGCAGATAGTCCTTGGGGTCGGTGGGCGGATCGACGTTGACGACCAGGTCGAGATCGTCGACGTGCAGACCGCGCGCGGCGACGTTGGTCGCCACGAGCGCCGTGATGTTGCCGTTCCTGAACTGCGCGAGGGTCTTGGTGCGCTGCGGCTGGGACTTGCCGCTGTGCAGCGCGGCGGCGTGCACGCCGTTGGCCCGCAGATGCCGGGTGAGCTGGTCCACCGCGTGCCGGGTGTCGAGGAAGAGCAGCACGCGGCCCTCGCGGGCGGCGATCTCCGTGGTGACCGCGTACCGGTCGGGCCCGTGGACGACCAGCACATGGTGCTCCATCGTCGTCACCGCGCCGGCGGAGGGGTCGACCGAGTGCACGACGGGGTCGTCGAGGTACCGCGCGACGAGGCCGTCGACGTCGCGGTCCAGGGTCGCGGAGAACAGCATCCGCTGCCCCTCCGGGCGCACCTGGTCGAGCGCCTCCGTGACCTGCGGCAGGAAGCCCATGTCACACATCTGGTCGGCCTCGTCGAGCACCGTGATCCGCACCCGCGCGAGGCGGCAGGCCTTGCGCTCGATGAGGTCGTGCAGACGGCCCGGCGTGGCGACGACGACCTCGGCGCCGTCGCGCAGCGCGGCGGTCTGGCGGCCGATCGACATGCCGCCGACGACCGTGGCCATCCGCAGCCCCAGCGCGTCCGCGTACGGCGCGAGCGCCTCGGAGACCTGCTGGGCCAGCTCCCGGGTGGGCACCAGGATCAGCGCGAGCGGCTGCTTGGCCTCCGCGCGCCGCCCGGCCGTCCGTACGAGCAGCGGAAGACCGAAGGCGAGCGTCTTGCCGGAACCGGTGCGCCCGCGACCCAGGACGTCGCGCCCCGCGAGGGCGCTGGGCAGCGTGGCCGCCTGAATGGGGAACGGCGTCCGGACGCCCTGCTCGTCCAGCGCGCGCAGGACGGCGGTCGGCAGCCCGAGAGCGGCGAAGGAGTCGGCGGGGGGAGCGGCCGGTGCGCTCTCGTCGGAGCGGTCCGGGTCGTTGCCGGAGGTGTTGGTGGAAGCGTTCATGAAAGGAGCCTTCCGCAGGCGAGCTGGCGATACGTACCGAGGAAGGCCCGGTAGACGAAGGACGGGAACCGCGCCGCGCACATCGCGGCCGCCACATCCGTGCAAACGGTTGACGCTAACACAGCGCGCCACGCCCCACCTTGTGCGCGCCACCGCCCACCGCGTCCCGGCCGGGCGCCCCCCGTCTACTTACTGTCGAGTAAGGTGCGAGTCCCTACTGCGAGGAGGCGGCAGCATGCCGATGGCACCACGTTCCCCTCTGCTCCTGGCGGGCCTGCTGGCCGGTGCCGGAGCCGCCCACCTGGCGATGCCCGAGCCGTTCGACGCGATGGTCCCGCGCGCCCTGCCCGGGTCACCGCGCACCTGGACGTACGCGAGCGCGGCGGTCGAGCTCGCGCTCGCGGCCGGAGTGGCCCTGCCGCGCACCCGGCGCACCGCCGCGCTGGCCGCCGGAGCCTTCTTCGTCGGCGTCTTCCCGGCCAATGTGCGGATGGCGGTGGACTGGAAGAACCGCCCGGCCCCGCTCAGGGCCGCCGCCATCGGCCGCCTTCCGCTCCAGGTGCCGCTCGTGCTGTGGGCGCGGAACGTGGCGCGGGGAGGGCGCGCCTGAGGGGGCGCGGGCCTCGTACGACGGCCGTCTCCCATGGCGCCGGTCGCGGGCACCCGGCCTCTTTTGACGACGTTGATCTTGGGCACTCGTTGATCGACTGAGCTGCACCGTCCGTTGTCCGTCGTCCGTCGTCCGGAAGAGGGTGGCATGACCATACCCACGCGACCGGTCCCCCGCGGGTACCGCGAGCGGCGTTTCGATCTCCGTGTGACCACGCTGTTCTTCGTCCTGCTCGCGGTGCTCCTGTGCGCGCTGGTGTTCCTGGCCCGCACCGCAGTGGACATCGTCGAGAGCCGTCCGCTGTGGGCCGTCTCGCTCCTCCTGGTCGCCGTCGCGGCCGCGCGCCTCGGCAGGTCGCGGTGGCGGCGCTTCTCCGCCGCCCGGTGTGCGCGCCGCGCGGCGGAGGTCCTTGAGGAAGCGGCCGAACGGGCCTCCGACAGCCTCGACGACCTGGTGGGCGGCGACCGGGTGCCACCGGCCGCGCGGATCGCCCCGGAGGGCGCCGCGTACGCCATGGCCCCCTCGACGGCCCCGGCCTCGACGGCCCCGGCCGCCCCGGAGCTCCCGGTGGACGACAAACACCCCGCACCGGACGTGCCGCGGGAGGCCACTGAGGAGCCGGTGCCGGGGGAGGAGACGACCGTCGTCGTCGAGGTCCCGGACGACTACGCCGCACTCGACCCGTACGGCTTCGAGGACGCCATAGCCGAGCTGTGCGCCCGCGACGACTGCATGGACGTCGAAGTGGTGGGCGGTGCGTGCGACTTGGGGGCGGACGTCACGGCGGTGGCCCCCGACGGGCGTCGCGTCATCATCCAGTGCAAGCGCTACGGGGACACCAACAAGGTCGGCTCGCAGGATCTCCAGCGCTTCGGCGGCACGTGCTTCACCGTCCACGAGGCCGACGTCGCGGTCCTCGTCACGACGAGCGAGTTCACCCTTCCCGCCCTTGAGTACGCCGAGCAGTGCGGCATCGTGTGCGTGAACGGGGCCGAGCTCGACGCCTGGCGGGACGGGACAGGGCCGAGCCCGTGGGAACGGGCGGTCATGGAGGCCGACGTGTGAGACTGCCCCCATGGACACGGGGCGGGAATCACGCTGGGAGAAGGACGCGATGACGGTCGAGATCGTCTTCGCCCTGGTGACGGCGGCGCTCCTCGCCGCGGCGGTGTTCGGGCTCGCGCTGGTCCCCGCCCTGCTGATCGGCCGCTCGGAGCCCGCGGGCAGGGGAGTCCTCATGGCGGGTGCCGTGCTGGGCGCGGCCGCCGGGATCTGGCGCCTGGTGCGCGTCCTGCTCAGCTTCGACGCCTGGCGGCGCGAGGGCCGCTGACCCCGGCCCGCACGACGCGGGTCGCCTCCATCGCCCTGCGCACCCGCCCTCACAGCCACCCGCACCGCTGCGCCTGCAACGCCATCTGGAAGCGGTTCGCCGCGCCCAGCCTGGCCATCAGGACCTGGAGGCGCCGGAAGAGGGTGCGGCGGCTGATCCCCAGCTCCCGGGCGATGACCTCGTCGGTGGCGCCCCCGGCGAGCAGCCACAGCAGGCGGCGGTCGGCCGGCGGCAGCCCGCCCGGCGCCGAGGTGCGCCCGTGGAAGGGCAGGGCGTTGTTCCAGGACTGCTCGAACAGGGCCGTCAGCGCCGAGAGCAGCCCGCACGGCTGCACCACCAGCATGGTGTTGTGCACGTCGGTCTCCTTGATGGACAGGGACACCAGCGCGTACGCCTCGTCGATGATGACGAGTTTGACCGGCACCGAAGGCAGCACCCTGGCCTGCTCGCCCGCGTTGACGCACGGCTCGATGACGTCGGTCAGATGGCCCGGGTGCGCGAGGGACTCCCGCGAGTACACGACGCGCTGCGTCACCCCCCGTGCCAGCGTCGCGAGGGCGTCGTCCGTGGCACCGGGCAGCGGGACGTACGGCGGTGACTCGAACTGCCGGATCTGTTCACGGGCGCTCGCCCACGCCTGGCGGATGCGGGGGCCGACGGCGTCGCCGGTCACGACCTCGACGAGATGGTCGTCGTACGCGGCGAGCCGCTGCCGCCGGAAGGTGTCGAAGGCGCCGCCGACCGCGATGCGCGACTCCTCGACCTCGGCGGCCCGGTGCCGGGCGAGGACTTCGAGACCGGCGGCGGGCGGCACCGGGGCCACCGCGTCCGCGCCGCGCTCGGCACTGCCCGCGAGACCGGCGTCGACCAGCGCCTCGTAGGCGGCGGCGAGTTCACCGCCGTCGAGTCCGGCGGCGGAACCGATGGCGCTCAACGGGGCCGGAGCCAGTTCGAGGAGCGCGAGATAGACCCGGGCGGCCGAGGGGCCGAGGCCGAGCAGCCGCAGCGCCTCGCCGACTTTCACATGCGTCACGGCGCCATTATCGGCGGCTTCCGATCATGGCGGTCGGCCGATTCGTGCCAGTGGCACGAATCGGCCTCCGGCGTGCGGCGGACGGGATACGTTCCGACCCGCCGGGCGCTCCGGACGGCGCGCCCGGCGGCTCCCGCACCGAGCACCCTCACAAAGGCCCGAAGGCCCGAAAACTCACGAGAAAGGCGTACGCCATGGCGAAAGGCCGCAAGAACAGGCTCTACCCCGGCATCTCCGAGGAGCTCTCCGCTCTGATGCGGACCGGCTGGGCGGACACCGAACGGCACGGCCTCGCCCCCGCCGAGCAGGCCCCGTACGCCGCGCGCCGCCGCGCCGCGCTCTCCGCCCGCTTCCCGGGCGAACGCCTGGTGATCCCTTCCGGCAACCTCAAGGTCCGGTCGAACGACGACCCCTATCCCTTCCGGGCGTACTCCGGCTATGTGCACATGACTGGCGACCAGGCCCGGGACGGTGCCCTCGTGCTCGAACCGCGCCCGGACGGCGGCCACGACGCCTACTGCTACCAGCTCCCCCGGGACAGCAGGGACGACGACGAGTTCTGGACGGGACCCACGGCGGAGCTGTGGATGGGCCGGCGCCGCTCGCTCGCCGAGGCGGAGCTCGTGCTCGGCCTGCCGTGCCGCGACGTCCGCACGGCCGCCGACGACCTGGCCGCCGGTTTCCAGGGGCCGTCCCGCGTCGTGCGGGGCGTCGACCCGGTCCTGGAGGCGGCGGTCACCTCCGACGAGGAGCGTGACGAGGAGCTGGAAGAGGCGCTGAGCGATCTGCGCCTGGTCAAGGACGAGTGGGAGATCGGCGAGCTGCGCAAGGCCGTCGACTCCACCGTGCGCGGTTTCACCGACGTCGTCGGCGACCTCTCGGGGGCCGTGGCGACGTCCGAGCGGTGGATCGAGGGCACGTTCTTCCGCCGCGCACGCCTTGAGGGCAACGCCGTCGGCTACGGCTCGATCTGCGCGGCGGGCGAGCACGCCACGATCATGCACTGGACGGAGAACGACGGCCCGGTGCGCCCCGGCGAGCTCCTGCTGCTGGACGCGGGCGTGGAGACGCACTCGCTCTACACCGCCGACGTCACGCGCACCCTCCCGATCAGCGGCACGTTCACCCCCGTACAGCGGAAGGTGTACGAGGCGGTGTACGAGGCGCAGGAGGCCGGGATGGCGGCGGTGAAGCCGGGGGCGGCCTACCGCGACTTCCACGAGGCGTCCCAGCGGTACCTGGCGGCCCGCCTGGTGGAGTGGGGCTTCATCGAGGGCCCCGCCGACCGCGCCTACGGACTCGGCCTCCAGCGCCGCTTCACCATGGCGGGCACCGGCCACATGCTCGGCCTCGACGTCCACGACTGCGCGCAGGCCAGGAACGAGGAGTACGTCGACGCCGTCCTGGAGCCCGGCATGGTGCTCACCGTCGAGCCCGGCCTGTACTTCCAGCCGGACGATCTGACGGTGCCCGAGGAGTGGCGCGGCATCGGCGTCCGTATCGAGGACGACCTGCTGGTCACCGCCGACGGCCACGAGAACCTGTCGGCGGGCCTGCCGCGAGCGGCGGACGACGTGGAGGCCTGGATGTCACGCATGGCGGGCTGAGGCAGGCTGGAGGGCACGCCCCGACATCCAGGGGACCGGCAACAGAGTGTGAGGTCACCGGCATGCTGCGACTCGGATTCCCCGTCATCGGCGTTACGGACCTGCCCAGGGCGGTGGCCTTCTGGACACAGGCCCTGGACCTGGTGGTCACGGAGGAGTGGGCGAGCGGGAGCTGGCGCACCCTCGACCACGCCGACGGGTCGGGCCGTGCCCTGGCGCTGATGCGCAGCGACTCGCCCGCCGAGGAGCGCCCCCGGCTGCACCTGGACCTCTTCACCGATACGGCGGAGGAGCAGCGGGCGGAGGTCGGGCGGCTGACCGGGCTCGGGGCGCGGTCCGTCGAGTGGGACCTCTACCCGCCCGACCCCGACTTCGTGGTCCTCGCCGACCCGGACGGCAACCTCTTCTGCGTCGTGGATCTGAGCAGCGCGCCCAGCGGCAGCCGCCCGCCGCGGCAGTGACGCGACGGGCGGCCCGGGGCGGTCAGGCGGCCGGGGTCGGCGCCTGGCCCGCCGGAGCAGTCGCCCGGTCCTGGGCCCCGTCGGCGTCCGCCGAGCGCGGCGCGGGGATGAGGGCGGCGACGGCGGCGGACACCAGGGCCACGCCGCAGCCGATCAGCAGGCCCGTGCGGAAGCCGTCCTCGGAAGGGATGGTGACGCCGCCGAGGCCGATGGTCATCTGGGCCAGGACGACGCCGATGACGGCCGAGCCGATCGTGGTGCCGAGCGAGCGCATCAGCGTGTTGAAGCCGTTGGCCGCCGCCGTCTCCGAGACCGGCACCGAGCTCATGATGAGCGCGGGCATGGCGCCGTAGGCGAGGGCGACGCCGCTGTTGATCACGATTCCGGCGAGCATGATGCCCCAGGCCGTCCCCATGAGCGGCAGCGCCGCCCCGTAACCGATCGCGATGACGAGGGCGCCGAGGACGAGCGCGGTCTTCGGGCCCCGGGTGTTGATCAGCTTTCCGCCCAGCGGCGAGATGAGCATCATCATGACACCGCCGGGGGCGATCCACAGACCGGCGGCCAGCATCGACTGGCCGAGGCCGTAGCCGGTGGCCTCGGGGAACTGGAGCAGCTGCGGCGCGATCAGCATGAAGGCGTACATGCCGACGCCGATGAGGACGGACGCGGCGTTGGTGAGCAGCACGCGCGGGCGTGCGGTGGTGCGCAGGTCGATCAGGGGGTCGCGGGTGCGCAGCTCCCAGCGGCCCCAGCCGAGCAGCGCCACGGCGGCCAGGGTGAACAGGCCGAGCGTGGTGCCGGACGTCCAGCCCCAGTCGGCGCCCTTGGAGATGGCGAGCAGCAGCGAGACGAGTCCGATGGCGAGCCCGGCCGCGCCGGGGGCGTCGAAGCGCTGGCCCTTCGCGGCGGCGGGGGTGTCCGGCACGACGGCGAAGATCAGCACGCCGATGGCCAGGGCGAGCACGGCCGAGCCCCAGAACAGCACGCGCCAGTCGGCGTACTGGGCGACGGCGGCGGCGATCGGCAGACCGATGGCGCCGCCGATGCCCATGGAGGCGCTGACGAGGGCGATGGACCCGCTGAGCTTCTCGGCGGGCACGACGTCCCGCAGGAGCGCGATGCCGAGCGGCACCATGCCCATGCCCATGCCCTGGAGACCGCGTCCGACGATCATCGGCACGACGGAGGAGGAGAGCGCGCAGACCACCGAGCCGATGATCAGCGGTACGACGCAGACGAGCATCATGCGGCGCTTGCCCACCAGGTCGCCGAGGCGCCCGGTGACGGGCACGCAGACGCCCGCGACGAGCAGGGTCACGGTGATGACCCACGCGGCGTTCGAGGACGAGGTGTCCAGGATCTGCGGCAGCTCGGCGATGAGCGGCGTCACCAGTGTCTGCATGATCGCGGCGACCGTTCCGGCGAGCGCCAGGGTGGCGACTACGCCGCCGGTCCTGCCGCCCGGCTGCGGGGCTTCCATAGGGGGACTCCTCGATTTCTTCCACGTGAGCAACGATGTGCACTATACATATGATGTGTATGCAGCACGTCGCATGTGACGAGCACAAACGAGGCCGAGAGGGTGTGGGCGGGGGCGCGGGGCCCGACGCGTGGTGCGATACGGTCGCCGCAGGAGGACGCACGTACATGGACAAGCCATCGCACCTGGTCGAGTTCGAGCACATGGTGCTCGGGCGGCATCAGCTCAGCAGCGCCAAGATGCGCCAGCGGCAGGGCCGTCTGGAGCGCAGCACGTACATTCTGCTCAGCCGCGTCAGGGTGCAGGGGCCGATGTCGATCGGGCAGCTCAGTGACGCGTTCCTGCTCGACGCCTCCACGCTCAACCGGCAGACGGCGGGTGCGGTGCGGGCCGGACTGCTGGAGCGCATCCCTGATCCGGAGGGCGGCATGGCCCGCAAGTTCCGGCTCACCGAGGAGGGTGTGCGGCGCCTGGACGCCGAGCGCGAGGCGCACATCGGGGAGCTGGACCGGGTCTTCGAGGACTGGACCGCCGACGACGTCGAGACGTTCGCCCGCTACCTCCAGCGGTTCAACACGAGTGTGGAGCGGCTGAGCGGCCAGCCCTGGCCGCGCTCCTGACCTTCGTACGCCCCGTCAAAACGCCCGTCCGGCCGTGACGGTGGGCCGTCACGGCCGGACGGCAGGTGGGTCCTGGGGAGGGTCAGCCCTCCTGGCCGACCACGGCGGTCACCCGGATCTCGACCCGCATCCCCGGCGCGCCCAGCGCCGCGACGCCGATCTGGGTCCAGATGGGTGCGCGCTCGCCCATGCGCTTGCGCATCTGCTCGGCCATGACGCGCGTGGGCAGTTCACCGATGGAGTCGGTGGCGTCGGGGATGTGGTACGAGTGCACGCCGATGACGTCCTGCCAGCCCGCCCCGGCCAGGGCGAGGGTCTTCTCCACATTGTCGAAGGCCCGGACGATCTCCTCCTCCAGTGAGT
>NZ_JASKYR010001219.1:0-1744 GCF_041028215.1 Streptomyces flavofungini | reverse complement strand
GGGTCGCGGCGTCCGGCCGGGGTCAGCGGGCGCCGCCGCGCGGGCTGTGGCGGTGCGCGAGCGCTTCGTAGGAGGCGGCGAGGGCGGGGGCCGCCGTTTCGTACGTCCGCTGGGCGACGCCGACGAACAGGCAGTCCACGACGAGCAGTTGGCTCGTGCGCGAGGACATGGCGGCGGGGCGCAGCTCGCTCTCGCGGGCGGTGGAGGTGGTCAGTATGTGATCGGCGTACTGGGAGACCGCGCCGTCCGGGCGGCCTGTGATCGCGATCGTGGTGGCCCCGTGCTCGAAGGCGACGCGCAGCGGCTCTATGACGTCGCCCGTCGAACCGGAGTGGGTGATGGCGATCGCCACGTCCTTGGCGCGCAGCGTCACGGCGTTGGTGACGGCGAGGTGCGGGTCGGAGTGCGCGTGCGCCACATGGCCGATGCGCAGCAGCTTCTGGGCCAGGTCCTGGGCAACGAGGCCGGAGGCCGCCACTCCGTAGATCTCCGCGCGGCGGGCGCCCGCGAGGGCGGCGACGGCCGCGCCGAGCTGCACGGTGTCGAGTGCGGCCGCGGTGTCGGCGAGGGTCTGTTGCTCGTCGTAGGCCAGCTTCGCGACGACGTCGGCGATGGGGTCGTCGACGGCGATGTCCGCGGTGACGGCGGGCGCGCGCCCGGACTGCTGCTGGGCGGCGAGTCCGGCAAGGGCGAGCCGCAGGTCGCGGTAGCCCGGGTAGCCGAGGAGGCGGGCGGTGCGGACGACCGTGGCCTCGCTGGTCCCGGTGAGCTCGGCGAGGCCGGTGACCGTGAGGGCCGCGCAGCCGGCCGGGTCACCGGCGACGGCCTCGGCGACCCGCTGCATGGACCGGGTCATCGAGGGTGCGAGGGTCCGCACCTTGGCCGCGAGGGCGGCGGGGGCGGGAGGTGCCGCGCCGGTGAAAATTTCCTTCACGTCATGGGTCACTTCTGAAAGATATTTTCGGCACGGGCCCCGGTCAATACCCCCGTCTCTCTTCGTCGGCACCCCCATCTTTTCTCGTCCGCCACGTGCGGGGCGACAATGGAGGGCATGGACACGATCGACCCACTGGAGCAGGCGTTGCACGCCGCCCGCGCGCTCGTCCTCGCCGACCTCGTGGCCCGGCAGGTGGCGGAGGCCGAGGTCGTCTCCCTGGTCGAGGAGTCGGTGGCGCACCGGCGCTGGTGGGTCGAGCAGTGGCCCGAGGGCATCGAGTACGTGGCCGGGCTCGTTGCCCAGGACGTCCAGGACTCGCTCCTGGAGCGGTACGGGCGGTGGCCGCTCTGCCCCGTCTGCGGCTCGGGCGACCCCCACGCGCTCGACGTCGAACCGGAGCTGGGGCCTGACCCGCACTGGGTCTGCGGCAAGGCGGGCGTCGTCGTGGCGCCGGTCGGCGGGCTCACGTGACGGTCTACATCGACCCGCCGGTGTGGCCGGGCCACGGCCGCCTGTGGTCGCACCTGGTCAGCGACGTCTCGTACGAGGAGCTGCACGCCTTCGCCGCCGCTATCGGCGTACCGCCGCGCGCCTTCGAGCGCGACCACTACGACCTGCCGTCCCATCGGTACGAGGACGCGGTGCGGGCGGGGGCGGTCGAGATCGGCTCGAAGGAGCTGGTGCGGCGGCTCACGGAGGCGGGGCTGCGGAGGCCCAAGGGGCGGCCCGCGTAGGGGCCCGCGTGCGGGCCCGCCCATTGGGGGTTTGTTCGCTCAGCGGCGACGCGCCGGGCGTTCAGGGCCGGGG
>NZ_JASKYR010001218.1:0-1666 GCF_041028215.1 Streptomyces flavofungini | reverse complement strand
GCGTGCGGCGCGCTCCGAGCGACCGGCTGCGGCACGTGGCGCGGATCGGCGTCCGGGCGCGGGACTTCGCCTTCGCGGTACGCGGCCTCACGCCCCCGGGCGAGGAGTTCCGCGTCGAGCTGACCTCGCCGCTGACGAGCGGCGCGGTGTGGACGTACGGACCCGAGGACGCGGCCCAGCGCGTGAGCGGGCCCGCGCTCGACTTCTGCCTCCTGGTGACCCAGCGGGCCCACCGCCGCGACCTCGCGGTGCGCGCCGAGGGCGCCGACGCGGAACGCTGGCTGGAGATCGCCCAGGCCTTCGCGGGGCCCCCGGGCAAGGGCCGGGCGGCGAAGGGCGGACCCCGGTGACCCGGCCGCCCCTGCGCGTCGGCAACGCCTCCGGCTTCTACGGCGACCGCTTCGACGCCCTGCGCGAGATGCTCACCGGCGGCGGTCTCGACATCCTCACCGGCGACTACCTCGCCGAGCTGACCATGCTGATCCTCGGCCGCGACCGCCTGAAGGACCCCGCACGCGGCTATGCCAGGACGTTCCTGCGGCAGTTGGAGGAGTGCCTCGGCCTCGCCCGTGAACGCGGGGTGCGCATCGTCGCCAACGCGGGCGGGCTCAACCCGGCCGGGCTCGCGGACGCCGTCAGGGAGCTCGCCGGACGGCTCGGCGTCCCCGCCCGCGTCGCCCACGTCGAGGGCGACGACCTGGGGGCCCGCTTCCCCGGCGCCCTCACCGCCCACGCCTACCTCGGCGGCGCCGGGATCGCGGCCTGCCTGAACGCCGGGGCGGACGTGGTCGTGACGGGCCGGGTGACCGACGCCGCCCTGGTCACCGGGCCCGCCGCCGCACACTTCGGCTGGCGCGACGACGCCTACGACCGGCTCGCGGGAGCCGTCGTCGCGGGCCATGTCCTGGAGTGCGGGACGCAGGCCACCGGCGGCAACTACGCGTTCTTCGCCGAGCACGACCCGGCGGCCCTGCGCCGCCCCGGCTTCCCGCTCGCCGAGATCCACGAGGACGGCTCGGCCGTCATCACCAAGCACCCCGGCACCGGCGGCTTCGTCGACGTCGGCACGGTCACCGCACAGCTCCTCTACGAGACGTCCGGCGCGCGGTACGCGGGCCCCGACGTCACCGCACGCCTCGACACGGCCGTCCTCACGGCGGACGGTCCCGACCGGGTACGGATCACGGGCGTACGCGGTGAGGCGCCGCCGCCCACCCTCAAGGTCGGCCTCAACCGGCTCGGGGGCCACCGCAACGAGGTCGTCTTCGTCCTCACCGGACTGGACATCGAGGCCAAGGCCGCCCTGGTCCGCGCGCAGATCGGGGACGCCCTGGACCGCGCCGGGTCCCGCCCGGCCGACGTCCGCTGGGAGCTCGCCCGCACCGACCGCGCCGACGCGGCCACCGAGGAGACGGCGAGTGCCCTGCTCCGCCTCGTGGTGCGCGACGCCGACGCGGACGCCGTGGGCCGCGCGCTGAGCGGCGCCGCGATCGAACTCGCCCTCGGCAGCTACCCCGGCTTCCACGTGACGGCCCCGCCCGGCAAGGGCGCCCCCTACGGCGTCTTCGAGGCGGCGTACGTGGACCGGGCCACCGTCGAGCACGTCGCGGTGCTGCCCGGCGGCGAGCGGACCCCCGTGACCACCGCCGCCGACACCCGCGTACTC
>NZ_JASKYR010001217.1:0-1280 GCF_041028215.1 Streptomyces flavofungini | reverse complement strand
TACGCGGCATAGCCGACTCCACCCCCTACGCCGTCCCCGGCGCGGGCGCATTGCTGCACGTACGCCGCCTCACCCCCGGCGAACGAGCCGCCCTCCCCGACGCACCCCACCTCTACGTCCACGTCGTCCACGGCGACATCTGCCTCGGCCAGGAACTCCTGTCCTCCGGAGACTCGGCCCGGGTCACAGGAGCCAAGTCCCTGGAGGCGGCGGCCACCGGTGACGGCGCGTCGGAGCTACTGGTGTGGGAGATGACCGGCAGCTGACGGAGCTTGATACGCAGCTGACGGGGCGGCTCGGGGCAGGCGGTGTCGGTACCCGCCCCGGCGAGTCAGAGCTCCGCGAGCACCGCGTCGGTGAACGCGGGCCAGACCTCGGCGGCCCACGGCCCGAACGGGCGGTCCGTCAGTGCCACACAGGCGGCCCCGGCATCGGGGTCGACCCACAGGAACGTCCCCGCCTGCCCGAAGTGCCCGAACGTCCGCGGCGACGACCTGCTCCCCGTCCAGTGCGGCGACTTGGAGTCCCGGATCTCGAACCCGAGCCCCCAGTCGTTGGGATTCTGGTGCCCGTACCCCGGCAGCACACCCTTCAGCCCCGGATACGTCACCGTCATCGCCGCCGCCACCGTCCGCGCGTCGAGCAACCGCGGCGCCTGCACCTCCGCTGCGAACCGCACCAGGTCGTCCACGGTCGAGACGCCGTCCTTCGCGGGCGAGCCGTCCCCTTCGAGCGCGGTGGACGTCATCCCCAGCGGTTCGAGCACCGCCTGCCGCAGATACTCCCCGAAGGGGATGTCCGTCGCCTTGGCGATGTGATCACCAAGAACCTCGAACCCCGCGTTGGAGTAGAGCCGCCGCACCCCCGGCGCCGACGTCACCCGGTGCTCGTCGAAGGCGAGGCCACTGGTGTGCGCGAGCAGGTGCCGTACCGTCGATCCCTCGGGCCCCGCGGGCTCGTCCAGCTCGACCGCGCCTTCCTCGTACGCCACGAGCGCCGCATAGGCCGCCAGCGGCTTCGTGACCGAGGCGAGCGCGAAGCGCCGGTCGGTCGGTCCGTGTGCCCCGGCCACCGTCCCGTCCGCGCGTACGACGGCGGCGGCAGCGGTGGGGACCGGCCAGTTCTCGATCAACGCCAGGCTCTGCATGCGCCCGAGCCTAATTCCTCGCCGGGAGCTGAGGGCCGCGGGGTGGACCTCGTGCGGGGCGGACCGTGAGGGGGCCGAAGCTGTGCCGGGCGGGCCCCGGGTTGGGTGGGGCCTGTGCCGGGCGGACCCTGTG
>NZ_JASKYR010001216.1:0-1281 GCF_041028215.1 Streptomyces flavofungini | reverse complement strand
CCCTCGGGGGGAGGGGGTCCAACGAGAACGGCAAGACCGGCATCTGCCGCAGCGACGAGCTGGAGGTGACGGCCGCGGACAACTCGACGGACGACGAGGAAGGCATCGTCACCGTGGCGTTCAAGAACGGCGGCGGCCGTGACTGCGCCATGAAGGGGTACGCGGGCGTCGACCTCCGGACGTCCACCGGCGACACCCTGTCCGTGGACCGCAACGGCGAGCAGCCGCGCGCCGAGGTCCTGAAGGACGGCGAGACCGCGGCCTTCAACATCACCTTCCCCGTCAACAACAGCGGCGGCTCCGGCATCCGCGTCACCAAGCTCCTCGTGACCCCGCCGAACGAGACCAAGACCGTCACCATCGCCTGGCCCGCGGGCACCCTGCCGGTGGCGGGCGAGGGCGGCGCGACGGGCCCCAAGCTCTCGATCGCCCCGGTCGGCAAGGTCAGCGGCTCCCCCGCGGGCTGACCGACAGACTGACCGACCACCGACCGACCACCGACGGACCACCGACCGACCGCTTGAAAGGCCCCCTGCGCCCGGGAACACCCGGCCGCAGGGGGCTTCCGCTTTCCGGAAACGGTCGCTTCGAAGTAGCCGAGGGCCACTTTCCGGCTACCCGGCGGCGACTGGCACGCCCTCAGCAGGCGCGCCACCGTACGCAATCGAGCCGACGGCTCCCCGCCGCGCACGGCCCACCGCTCCCCACCCACTCGTCCGCAACCCGTGGGGCTGCCGGGCTCCGGCTCACTTAACACCTGGTCAGGGGCACGCCGAACCGTCATTGCCCGGCGTCCTACCGCGTGATACACAGAGTGACCAGACCTCACGTACGAGAAAACGCACGAAGTCAGCCAACGAATGGCGCCAAGCGGCATACGCGGGCCCGATTGTCGGCGAGAATGAACTGTCCTCTGCGCCGAGGTAGGCAGAGGTGCCAGAACAACCCACTAGGGGCGGTGAGTTACACATGCTTATGGCAGCCGAAAAGGGCGATATCACCACCATCATCGGCGGGATCGCCCCCGACTGGGGGCCCTTCGGGAGCCTGGGCAACGAGGCACGCGTGATGATCGAGGTCGTGATGGCGATCGCCATCCTCCTCTGTCTCGGCATTGCCATCTGGGGCGCGGCAAAGCAGCGGATCGGCGCGACGGCGCTGCGCGACACCTTCAGCGCGGAACAGGGCAAGGGCCTGATCATCGCGGGCCTGACCGGCGTCTTCATCATCGGATCGCTGGGCACGCTGTTCACCATCGTGTACGGCATGGCGGTCTAGCGG
>NZ_JASKYR010001215.1:0-1333 GCF_041028215.1 Streptomyces flavofungini | reverse complement strand
TCTTGGCCGCGTAGCCGATGAGCGTGCCGAACCAGCCGAAGTCGGCGTCCCCGAACGTGGTGTTCTCCTCGCCGAAGGCGCCGAGGACCTTCAGGAGCAGCGCGGGCAGGAAGGTGATGAGGACGCCGTTGACGAAGGCACCGGCGGCGGCGCCGCGCCGCCCGCCCGTGGCGTTGCCGTAGACGCCCGCCGCTCCGCCGGTGAAGAAGTGCGGGACCAGGCCGGGCAGGACCAGGGCGAGGCCGAACGCGGGGTGGAAGATCCAGGCGAGCAGGCCGAGGCTGACGAGGCCGCCGACGAAGCTGGAGACGAAGCCGACGAGGACGGCGTTCTGGGCGTAGGGGAAGACGATCGGAGCGTCGAGCGAGGGCACCGCCCCCGGCACCAGCTTCCGCGCGATGCCTTGGAAGGCGGGGACGAGTTCGCCGAGGATCGTGCGGACGCCGAAGAGGATCACGGCGACCGCGATGCCGAACTGGAGGCCCTGCATCACGGACTGCATGACGTAGTCGCCGACACCGCTCGCGCCGTCCCCGCCCTCGCCGAAGGCCTTGAAGGCGGTCTCCTTGCCGGCCTTGCCGAGGAAGACCAGCGCCATGATGAGGTAGATCAGGACCATGGAAAGGGCGGTCGCCACCATCGAGTCGCGCAGGAAGCGCAGGCCCTCGGGGAGGTTCATCTCCTCGGTGCTGCGGCTGCGGCGGCCCACCAGTCGGCCGGTGACGCCCGACGCGATGTATCCGGCGGTGCCGAAGTGGCCGATGGCGACGCTGTCGTCGCCGGTGACGCGCTTGGTCCAGGGGTGCGCGAAGGCGGGCAGCGCCACCAGGAGGATGCCGAGCAGCACGCCGCCGACCACGACCACCGCCCAGGAGGACTGGCCCGCGATGGCGAGGACCATCGTCAGGAGCGTCGCCATGAACAGCATGTGATGGCCCGTGAGGAAGACGTAGCGCAGCGGTGTGAAGCGGGCGAGGAGCAGGCTGACCGCGAAGCCGAGGATCATCAGCCAGGCGACGCGGGCGCCGTACTTCTCCTGGGCGATGCCGACGATCGCCTCGTTGGTGGGGATCACGCCGTGGGCGCCGGTCGCGCCCTGGATCATCTCGCCGAGCGGGGCGAGCGCGCCGACGACGAGCGTGGCGCCCGCCCCGATCAGCAGGAAGCCCAGGGTCGCCTTGATGGCGCCGCCGACGACCTGCCCCGCCGGCTTCCGCAGGGCGAGCAGGCCCGCGGCCGTGATGAGGCCGATGAGGTAGGCGGGTTGGCTGAGGACCTGGTTGACGAGGAACTCGGCGATCGACACGAGCCAGTCCATGGGGGTTCCTTACGC
>NZ_JASKYR010001214.1:0-1350 GCF_041028215.1 Streptomyces flavofungini | reverse complement strand
GTCAGCTCTCTCGAAGTCGTACGGGGCCTGAAGTCGTACGCGGTCTGAAGCCGTACGGGGCCTCGCGGTTCTGGCGGTTTCGGGGCCTGGTTCAGAAGGTGAAGCACTCGGCGTGGACGCGCTCGCGGGGGACGCCCGCCCGGACGAGCGCCGTGGTGGCCGCGGCGGTCATGCCGGGCGGCCCGCACAGATAGACGTCGTGCGCGGCGAGGTCGGGGATCAGGTTGCGCAGGGCCTGCGGGGCGAGGGGGTCGAACGCGGCGTCGGAGCGGCCGAGCAGATAGTGCAGCCCCGCTCCCCTGCTCGCGGCGATGGATTCCAGCTCCTCGCGCAGGACGAGCTGACCGGCGTCGGCGGCGCGGTAGAGGAGGGTGAGGTCGCCGGGGGCGCCGGGCAGCGTCTCGAAGAGGGCCCGCAGCGGTGTGATGCCGACGCCGCCCGCGAGGAGCAGCACCTTGCGCCGCGTGCGCCGGTGGGCGGTGAGCGCGCCGAAGGGCCCGGTGGCGAGCACCCGGGTGCCCGGCCGGAGCCGCCGCATCCTGCGGGTGTGGTCGCCCGCCGCCTTGACGGTGATGCGGAGGGTGTCGTCGCGTACGGGCGCGGAGAGCGAGAAGGGCGGCGCGGTGCGCCAGAGCCCGCGCTGGAGGAACCGCCAGCGGAAGAACTGGCCCGGCTCGGCCCGCAGCCCGTCGAGCCCGAGGCCCTGTACGACGACGGAGACGACGCCGGGTCCTTCAGCGTGTACGCCGATGACGCGCAGGCTGTGCCGGAAGGCCTGTCGTACGGGGACGACGACGCGGTACCAGATCAGCAGGACGGTGACGGTGGCGTGCGGCAGGGACCACAGCCAGACGGTGAGGGGGCTGCCCGCCACGTCCGGCCCGGCGAGCTGGTGCGCGAAGGCGAGGGCGGCGCCGAGGTAGGTGAGCAGGTGCGCGGCCCGCCACGTCTCGTGCCGGACGCGGCGGCGCAGGGCGCGCACGGAGGTGGCGCCGACGGCGACGAGCAGGGCGGTGCCCGCGGTGGCGGCGGCGAGGCCGGGGTAGCCGAGGAGGTCGCGGGCGGCGCGCGGGAGGCCGGTGCCGGTGTGGGCGGCGTAGCCGCAGAGGGCGAGGAGGGCGTGGGCGCCGCAGAGGGTCAGCACATAGCGTCCGCCGAGGGCGTGCCAGCGGGCGAGCACGTCGGCGCCGACGCCGTGTTCCACGGCGGGGACGCGTGCCATCAGGAACAGCATGACCAGAATCCCGTACCCGGCGAGCAGCCCCGTCAGATGCGCCCCACCGGCGAAGACGGCGTCGACCCGCCACGACGGTGCTACCTGCGCGCCCCAGAGGACGGTGACCGCGCACG
>NZ_JASKYR010001213.1:0-1455 GCF_041028215.1 Streptomyces flavofungini | reverse complement strand
CCCTCCGCCGCCGCCTGCCTCCTGACGGACTCCGCCTGTTCCGACGGCTCCTGGAACCCCGTCGTCTGGATCGCCCCCACCTCTCGCCCCCGCAGCACTCCGGGCAGCCCCGCCACGTGGTCGGCGTGGAAGTGAGTGAGAACCACGAGGGGCACACGCGTGATGCCGAGGGAGTGCAGACAGCGGTCCGCCGCCACCGGGTCCGGTCCCGTGTCGACGACGACCCCGGCGCCCTCGCCCGCCGCGAGCACGATGGCGTCGCCCTGGCCCACGTCGCACATCACCATGCGCCAGCCCGGCGGAGGCCAGCCCGCGATCACCCGGGTGAGCGGCGGTGGCTGGACGACGACCAGCAGAAGCAGCAGGGCACAGGCCCCCGCGAGCCAGAGGTGCCGCGCCAGCCCGCGTCCGGCCAGGACGACCGCCACCGTGGCCAGCGCGAGCAGGAACCCGCCGCGCCAGCCGCCCGGCCAGTCGACGCCGCTGCCGGGCAGTGCCGCCCCCCTCCGGGCGATCTCCGCGATCCACCCGGTGGGCCAGCTCGCGCCCCAGGCCAGCGCCTTCGCGACCGGCATCGCCACCGGTGCCACCGCCAGCGCGGCGAAGCCGAGCACGGTGGCGGGCGCGACGGCGAACTCCGCCAGGAGATTGCACGGCACCGCGACCAGACTCACCCTGGCCGCCAGGACGGCCACCACCGGCGCGCACACCGCCTGCGCCGCCGCAGCAGCGGCCAGCGCCTCCGCGAGCCGTGGCGGCACCCCGCGCCCGCGCAGCACGGCGCCCCAGCGTGGTGCCAGGGTGAGCAGGGCGCCGGTGGCAAGGACGGAGAGCAGAAAGCCGTGGCTGCGGGCCAGCCAGGGGTCCCACAGCACGAGCAGCAGCACCGCCGTGGCCAGCGCGGGGATCAGCGATCTGCGCCGCCCGGTGGCGATGGCGAGGAGCGCGATCAGTCCGCAGGCCGCCGCTCGCAGCACACTCGGGTCAGGCCGGCAGACGATGACGAAGCCGAGGGTCAGCGCCCCGCCCAGCAGCGCCGTGGTCCGCAACGGGATGCCCAGTCTCGGTGCCAGGCCCCGCCGCTCGGCTCGCTGCGCCATGCCCGGCGGGCCGATGAGCAGCACGAGCACGATCGTCAGATTGGCGCCGCTCACGGCCAGCAGGTGCGTAAGGTCCGTCGCCCGGAAGGCCTGCTCAAGGTCGGCGGGCACCCGTGAGGTGTCCCCGATCACGAGCCCCGGCAGCAGGGCTCTGGCATCGCCGGGCAGCCCGTCCGTGGCCTCCCGCAGGCCTGCCCGCAGATCACCGGCCAGCCGCTGCGCCCCGGAGGGCTGCCCGATCACCTGCGGCGGCCGCTCCCCCGACACCCGCAGCACCGCCGCGACCGCGGTGCCCCTCCCGCTCCGCCGCAACGGCGGCGCCAGACGCCCGTGCACCCGCAGCCGCGTCGACGGC
>NZ_JASKYR010001212.1:0-1578 GCF_041028215.1 Streptomyces flavofungini | reverse complement strand
CCGCAGGGCGAGCTCGTCGGCCCCGCCCCCCCCCCCCCCCCCCCCCCCCCCCCCCCCCCCCCCCCCCCCCCCCCCCCCCCCCCCCCCCCCCGTCCCGGCCCCGAGGAGAGCCTCGGAGCCGACGAGCTCGCCCTGCGGCGGATGATGCGGCAGGCGGTCGAGGAGATCGAGCCGAGCGAGCGCTCGCTGGAGCACCTGCGCCAGGCGGTTCCCGCCCGCAGGGCCCGCAAGCGCCAGGCCGTCGTCGGACTCGCCGCCGCCGCGCTCTTCATCGGCACCGCCGTGCCCGCCCTGGTGCATGTCACCAACGCCCGGGGCGAGGCGGACGACCGGCCCGCGATCGCGGGCAGCAGCCAGGAGTCACAGGGCGGCTCCGGCCGCGCCAAGGGCACCGAGGGCGGCGTGCGGGATACGGGCAAGAAGCCCGACAAGTCCAAGAGCAAGGACAAGAAGGAGAAGAAGGAGAAGAAGGAGGGCAGGGGCAAGGACGGCTCGGGCGCCGGCGGCACCGGTTCGCCCGACCCCGGCACCTCCGAGGCCGCCACCTCGCCCGCCTGTTCCGCGGCCCAGCTCGGCGCCACCGGCGGTGCGGGCCCCGCGGAGGGCGGCGGCCCGGTGTACGGCAGCTTCCGCGTCACCAACATCTCCAAGGCGAGCTGCACGGTGGAGTCCGCGGGTGCGGTCGCCGTGACGGCGCAGGGCGCGGCCGATCCGGCGCGGGTGACCGTCGTCGACCACACGGCGGGCGACGCGGCGAGCGGCCTGCCCGATCCGTCGACCGAGGCGAGCCCGCTCGTGCTGCGGCCCGGCGGGGCGTACGAGGTGCGCTTCGCCTGGGTGCCCTCGGACACGTGCCCCGCGGACGGCGGGGAGCCCACGCCGGACCCGACGCCCTCCGACGGCGGCGGCACCGGCAGCCCGGACGGCGGCGCGTCCGACGGCACGCAGACGCAGCTCGTCCGGACCGAGGGCGGCGTGAAGGACGGCAGTGTCGTGGTCTCCCTGACCGCGGACGCGGGCGCGCCGTCAGCGGGCACCACAGTCGCGAACGCGTGCGCGGGAACGGTCTACCGGACGGGCATCCTCCCGGCGTCCTGAGAGCCTGTGCTCCGAGACCCGCGATCGCTTACGGGGCGGTCCCGGCGGTGTCCGGGAGCAGCCCGAGGCGGGCGTCGCGGGCGACCTCCGCCTCCCGGCGGAACAGCCGGAACCACATGAAGAGGACGAAGCCCGCGAAGACGAACCACTCGCCGGTGTAGCCGAGGTTCTGGAAGGCCTTCAGGTCCAGGCCGGTGTCGTTCGGGGCGGTCGGCGGGACCGCCTTCATCCCGGAGTCGGCCTTGGCGAGGGTGACCCACGCGTCGTACACGTCGTCGCGTACGAGGTTGACCAGCGAGGCCGAGCTGATCGCGCCGAGCTGTCCGCGGGGGAGGCCGCCCGCGGCGGTGACCCCGTTGGAGCCGGGGCTCTCGGAGGCCTGGAGGGCGCCCCGCACGGTGACCTCGCCCTTGGGGGCGGCGGGGGCCTTGGCGGCGCTCGCGTCGCCGGGGAGCCAGCCGCCCCCAAGGGCGAGGTCAC
>NZ_JASKYR010001211.1:0-1590 GCF_041028215.1 Streptomyces flavofungini | reverse complement strand
GGCCTGGGCTGGGCCGGTGACATCGTGCAGCTCCAGGCCGACAACCCGGACGTCGGCTTCCACATCCCCGACCAGGGCTACATCACGTCCACGGACAATCTCCTCGTCCCGAACAAGGCGCGCCACAAGCGCAACGCCGAGCGGCTCATCGCCTCGCGGCGTACATCAATTACGTGTGTCCCGTCGACGGTGTGCGCGGCGCCCTCGCGAAAATCGACAAGGAAGCCGCGGCCAATCCCCTGATCATTCCCGACGCGGAGATGAAGGCGAAGTCCCGGGCGTTCCGGTCCCTCACGCCGAAGGAAGAGACCGCGTACGAGGAGAAGTTCGCCAGGCTCACCGGCGCGTGACGCCGCGCCCCCCTGTCTTCCACCCCGACTTCCCCTGGACCCACCATGACCACTGCCAGAGAAACAGGCGGCGACGTTCGGCTCGCCGGGATCAGCAAGACCTACGGCTCCTTCACCGCCGTGCATCCGCTCGACCTGACCGTGCCGCAGGGCTCGTTCTTCGCGCTGCTCGGGGCGTCCGGCTGCGGGAAGACCACCACGCTCCGCATGATCGCGGGCCTGGAGGAGCCCAGCTCCGGCACGGTCCACCTGGGGGAGCAGGACGTCACGGCACTGCCCCCGTACAAGCGGCCGGTGAACACCGTCTTCCAGTCGTACGCGCTCTTCCCGCACCTGGACATCTTCGAGAACGTCGCCTTCGGCCTCCGCCGCCGCGGCATCAAGTCCGTGAAGAACCAGGTCCACGAGATGCTCGACCTCGTCCAGCTCGGTGAGCAGGCCCGCAAGAAGCCGCACCAGCTCTCCGGCGGCCAGCAGCAGCGCGTCGCCGTCGCCCGCGCGCTCATCAACCACCCCAAGGTGCTCCTCCTCGACGAGCCGCTCGGCGCCCTCGACCTGAAGCTGCGCCGCCAGATGCAGCTTGAACTGAAGCGCATCCAGACCGAGGTCGGCATCACGTTCGTGCACGTCACGCACGACCAGGAGGAGGCCATGACGATGGCCGACACCGTCGCCGTGATGAACGGCGGCCGGGTCGAGCAGCTCGGCACCCCCGCCGAGCTCTACGAGAACCCGCGGACCACCTTCGTCGCCAACTTCCTCGGCACCTCCAACTTCATCGAGGCGGAGATCCAGGGCGGCGGGAGCGGCGACGACCTGGTCCTCAAGGCGGGCGACTGCAAGCTGACCCTGCCCGCGACCCGGTGCGGCGGCCCCACCGCCACCGGCGGCAGGGTGCTGGTCGGCGTACGCCCCGAGAAGATCTCCCTCACCCACGCCGACGACGCGGGACAGATCCCCGAGGGCCGCAACCGCGTCACGGGACGCATCGCCGACAGCAGCTTCATCGGCGTGTCCACGCAGTACGTCGTGCACAGCCCGGTCTGCCCGTCCTTCGAGGTGTACGCGCAGAACGTCGAGCGCGACACCCGCCTGGTCCCCGGCGCCGAGGTCGTCATGCACTGGAACCCGGCGCACACCTTCGGCCTCGACGCGGCGCAGGACGCCGAGGCGGGCGTCGAGACGGTCGAGGAGGACGCCTCCGCATGACGACCCTGACCGACGCACCACCCCCCAAGGC
>NZ_JASKYR010001210.1:0-1487 GCF_041028215.1 Streptomyces flavofungini | reverse complement strand
GCCGGGGGCGGTGGACGCCTCGGGCACCTACGGCGGCCTGTACCAGTTCGACACCCACACCTGGCAGTCCCTCGGCGGCTCGGGGCGTCCCCAGGACGCCCCGTCCTCGGAGCAGACGTACCGCGCGAAGAAGCTCTACGTCCAGCGGGGCGCCAGCCCGTGGCCGCACTGCGGGCAGCGACTGCGGGGCTGACCGGCCGGGCCCCGTAACCTAATGGGGTGAGCACTGAGCACGGCGTCCTCCTCGGGCCCGCCGACATCCGCGAACTGGCCGCTGCCCTCGGCGTACGCCCGACCAAGCAGCGCGGCCAGAACTTCGTCATCGACGCGAACACCGTCCGCCGCATCGTCCGCACCGCGGAGGTCGGCCCCGAGGACGTCGTCGTCGAGGTCGGCCCCGGCCTCGGCTCCCTGACGCTGGCCCTCCTGGAGACCGCCTCCCACGTCACCGCCGTGGAGATCGACGACGTGCTCGCCGGGGCGCTGCCCGCGACCGTCAAGGCGCGCCTGCCGCACAAGGAGGGCGCCTTCGACCTCGTGCACAGCGACGCGATGCTGGTGAAGGAGCTGCCGGGCCCCGCGCCCACCGCGCTCGTCGCGAACCTCCCGTACAACGTCGCCGTCCCCGTCCTGCTGCACATGCTCGACACCTTCCCGACCATCGAGCGCACCCTGGTGATGGTGCAGTCCGAGGTCGCCGACCGGCTCGCCGCGGGCCCCGGCTCGCGGGTGTACGGGGTGCCGTCCGTGAAGGCCAACTGGTACGCCGACGTGAAGCGCGCCGGAGCCATCGGCCGCAATGTCTTCTGGCCCGCCCCGAACGTCGACTCGGGTCTGGTCTCGCTGGTGCGGCGCACCGAGCCGGTCAGGACCACGGCGTCCCGGCGCGAGGTCTTCGCCGTCGTCGACGCCGCCTTCGCGCAGCGCAGGAAGACGCTGCGGGCCGCCCTGTCCGGCTGGGCGGGCAGCGCCGCCGCCGCGGAGGCCGCGCTGGTCGCCGCCGGAGTTTCGCCCCAGGCGCGCGGCGAGGCCCTGACCGTGGCGGAGTTCGCGCGCATCGCCGAGCACAAGGAGGCCGCCGCGTGAGCGCGACGGTACGCGTCCCCGCGAAGGTCAACGTCCAGCTCGCCGTGGGCCCCGCCCGCCCCGACGGCTTCCACGACCTCGCCAACGTCTTCCTCGCCGTCGGGCTCTACGACGAGGTGACGGTCGCCCCCGCCGACGAGCCGCGGGTGACCTGCGAGGGGCCCGGCGCCGACCAGGTGCCCCTGGACGGCACCAACCTGGCCGCGCGCGCCGCCGGCCTGCTGGCCGCGCGGCACGGCATCACCGGCGCCGTGCACATCCACATCGCCAAGGACATCCCCGTCGCCGGTGGCATGGCGGGCGGCAGCGCGGACGCCGCGGGCGCCCTCGTGGCCTGCGACGCGCTGTGGGGCACCGGTGCCACCGCGCGCGAACTGCTCGACCTCTGCGCCCAACTCGGC
>NZ_JASKYR010000121.1:0-15219 GCF_041028215.1 Streptomyces flavofungini | reverse complement strand
TACCAGGTCTGCTGGGCCCGCTGAAGGGGCGGGGTGAGGCGGCGCTCGAAGCCGCCGAGCACGCCCTCGACGACACCGTGGCGCACCGGGCCGACCTGGAGCAGCGCCTCGCGGTCGAGGAGCGCAGGCTCAAGGACGTGGCACGGGCCATCGCCGACCGCAGGGAGGGCCTGGCGCGGCCCGCGAACGCCCAGGCCGAGATCGACCGCCTCGCCGAGGCGCGCGACGGGGCGGCCGAGCGCGCGGTCACCGCACAGGAGGCGTACGAGCGGCTCAGGGCCGAGGTCGACGATCTGGACGCGGACGACGCGGAGCTCGGTGAACGGCACGACGCGGCCCGCAGGGACCTCGCGGCGGCCGAGGCCGCGCTCACCTCGGCACGGGAGGCGGCGACCGCGGCGGAGCGCGAGCGGGCCGCCGTCGCCGCCCGGCACGAGGCGCTCGCGCTCGGCCTGCGGCGCAAGGACGGCACCGGCGCCCTGCTGTCGGCCGGTGAGCAGCTCACCGGACTGCTCGGCCCGGCCGCCGGACTCCTGAGCGTCACTCCGGGGTATGAGGTGCAGGTCGCCGCGGCGCTCGGCGCGGGAGCCGACGCCCTCGCGGTGAGCGGTCCCGGCACCGCGGCCGAGGCGATCCGGCTGCTGCGCAAGCAGGACGCGGGGCGCGCAGCCCTGCTGCTGGGCGGTGCCCCGGAGGATGTGCGCGAGGAGCGGCGGGCGGGCGCGCCCCGCGTCGCCGACCTCGTACGGGGGCCCGAGGAGCTGATGCCGGCCGTGCGGCGGCTGCTGAGCGGGATGGTCGCCGTCGGGACCCTGGAGGACGCCGAGGACCTCGTCTACGCCCACCCCGAGCTGACGGCCGTGACCGCCGAGGGCGATCTGCTCGGGGCGCACTTCGCGCACGGCGGCTCCGCCGGGGCGCCGAGCCTGCTCGAAGTACAGGCCTCCGTCGACGAGGCCGCCGCCGAGCTCGAACAGCTCGCCGTGCGCTGCCAGGAGCTGGCCGGGGCGCAGGACAGCGCGGCCGGGCGGCGCGCGGAGACCGCCGCGCTCGTCGAGGAGCTGGGGGAGCGGCGCAGGGCCGCCGACCGGGAGAAGTCGTCCGTCGCCCAGCGGCTGGGCGCGCTCGCCGGGCAGGCGCGGGGCGCGGCGGGCGAGGCCGAGCGCAGCACCGCGGCGGCGGCCAAGGCGCAGGAGGCGCTCGACCGTGCCGTCGCGGAGGCCGAGGAGCTGGCCGAGCGGCTGGCCGTCGCCGAGGAGGCGCCGGCCGACGAGGAGCCCGACACCTCCGTGCGCGACCGCCTGGCCGCCGACGGGGCCAACGCCCGGCAGACCGAGATGGAGGCCAGGCTCCAGGCCCGTACGCACGAGGAGCGGGTGAAGGGGCTCGCGGGCCGGGCCGACTCCCTGGACCGGGCCGCCCGCGCCGAACGCGAGGCACGCGCGCGTGCCGAGCGGCGCAAGGCCCGTCTGCGCCATGAGGCCGCCGTCGCGGCGGCCGTCGCCGCCGGTGGCCGTCAGCTCCTCGCCCATGTCGAGGTCTCCCTGCTCAGGGCGGAGCAGGAACGTACCGCCGCCGAGCGCGCCAAGGAGGTGCGGGAGCGGGATCTGGTGGCCGAGCGCAACCAGGGGCGCGATCTCAAGGCGGAGCTGGACAAGCTGACTGATTCAGTTCACCGCGGCGAGGTACTAGGTGCGGAGAAGCGGCTGCGTATCGAGCAGCTGGAGACCAGGGCACTGGAGGAACTCGGTGTGGAACCGGCGGGGCTCGTGGCCGAGTACGGCCCCGGCAGGCCCGTGCCGCCCTCGCCCCCCGCCGAGGGGGAGGAGCTGCCGGAAGACCCTGAGCACCCCCGCAACAGGCCGGTGCCCTTCGTCCGCGCCGAGCAGGAGAAGCGGCTCAAGTCAGCCGAACGGGCGTATCAGCAGCTCGGGAAGGTGAACCCGCTGGCGCTTGAGGAGTTCGCGGCGCTGGAGGAACGCCACAAGTTCCTGAGCGAGCAGCTCGAAGACCTCAAGAAGACGCGGGCCGACCTCCTCCAGGTGATCAAGGAGGTCGACGAACGCGTCGAGCAGGTCTTCGCCGAGGCCTACCGGGACACGGCCCGGGAGTTCGAGGGCGTCTTCTCGCGGCTGTTCCCCGGCGGTGAGGGGCGGCTGATCCTGACCGACCCCGACAACATGCTCACCACGGGTGTGGACGTCGAGGCCAGGCCGCCGGGCAAGAAGGTCAAGCGGCTCTCGCTGCTTTCGGGTGGTGAGCGGTCCCTGACGGCCGTGGCGCTGCTCGTTTCGATCTTCAAGGCACGGCCGAGCCCGTTCTATGTGATGGACGAGGTCGAGGCGGCGCTCGACGACACCAACCTCCAGCGCCTGATCCGGATCATGCAGGAGCTCCAGGAGGCCTCGCAGCTCATCGTGATCACGCACCAGAAGCGCACGATGGAGGTCGCGGACGCCCTGTACGGCGTCTCGATGCAGGGTGACGGCGTCTCCAAGGTGATCAGCCAGCGGCTCCGCTGAGCGGTTCGCGAGCCGTTCACGGGCGGGGCCGTCTGCGGTCCGCAGCCGGTTCGGAGCCGGTCCGCAGCCGGTCGGCAGTCGGTTCGTAGCCGGTCGGCCCGGGTTTCGGATCTTGCGGACGCGGCAACAGGACGCTCGTATCCGACTTCAAGACTTGAATCCACCCAGCCCCAAGTCGCCCACAAATTCACAACCGCCCCCCTATTGACTTCGAAACTTGAAGGCATAGTCTCTGCAACGTTGCTTTTACCTTCAGGTGGTGGGCGGCGTGAAGTTGTGCGCCACTTGAAGAACTCGCCCCCACCCCCGGCGACGCTGCCGGTGGCCCGAGGAGTACACGTGACCAGCACAGCGAAGGCGCCCCAGTCCGGAGCCAGAGAGGCCCATCCGGACCATCTCGGCCATGTCATCTTCATTACGGCGGCTGCCGCGATGGGTGGCTTCCTCTTCGGCTACGACAGTTCGGTGATCAACGGCGCGACCGTCGCCATCCAGCACAGGTTCGACGTCGACGCCAACATGCTCGGCTGGATCATCGCCACCGCGCTGCTCGGCTGTGCCGTCGGTGCCGCCGTCGCCGGACGCATCGCCGACCGGATCGGCCGCATCCGCTGCATGCAGATCGCCGCCGTCCTCTTCGCCGCGAGCGCCATCGGCTCGGCCCTGCCCTTCGCGGCCTGGGACCTCACGGTGTGGCGCCTGATCGGCGGCATCGGCATCGGCATGGCCTCGGTCATCGGCCCGGCCTACATCGCCGAGGTCGCCCCGCCCGCCTACCGCGGCCGGCTCGCCTCGTTCCAGCAGGCCGCGATCGTCATCGGCATCGCCGTCTCCCAGCTCGTCAACTGGGGCATCCTGAACATGG
Organism: Streptomyces flavofungini; assembly: GCF_041028215.1. GTDB lineage: Bacteria > Actinomycetota > Actinomycetes > Streptomycetales > Streptomycetaceae > Streptomyces > Streptomyces flavofungini_B. The sequence continues at coordinate 11,832 of NZ_JASKYR010000121.1, read as the reverse complement.
CCGACGGCGACCAGCGCGGCAAGCTGGCCGGTCTCGAGGCCTGGCAGTGGATGCTCGGCGTCATGGTCATCCCCGCCGTCCTGTACGGCCTGCTCTCCTTCGCCATCCCCGAGTCGCCGCGCTTCCTGATCTCCGCGGGCCGGGACGCCGAGGCCCGCAAGGTGCTCGGCGAGGTCGAGGGCACCACGATCGACCTGGACGCGCGCGTGGCCGAGATCGAGGGCGGCATGCGCAGTGAGCACAAGCCGTCCTTCAAGGACCTGCTGGGCAAGGTCGGCTTCCTGCCGATCGTCTGGATCGGCATCATGCTGTCGGTCTTCCAGCAGCTCGTCGGCATCAACGTGATCTTCTACTACTCGAACCAGCTCTGGCAGTCCATCGGCAAGGACCCCTCCAGCTCGTTCCTGTACTCGTTCGAGACCTCGATCGTGAACATCATCGGTACGGTCATCGCGATGATCTTCGTGGACCGCATCGGCCGCAAGCCGCTGGCCATCATCGGCTCCGCGGGCATGGCGATCGCCCTGTTCACCATGGCGTGGGCCTTCTCGTACCGGACCGGTTCGGGCGACGCCGTCTCGCTGCCGAACACGCAGGGCATGGTCGCGATCATCGCCGCCAACGCCTTCGTGCTCTTCTTCGCCCTGTCCTGGGGTGTGGTCGTCTGGGTGCTGCTCGGCGAGATCTTCCCGAACCGCATCCGCGCCGCCGCCCTCGGCGTGGCGGCCTCCGCCCAGTGGCTCGCCAACTTCGCGATCACGAAGACCTTCCCGAGCATGTCCGAGTGGTCGCTGACCGGCTCGTACATCATCTACGGCGCCTTCGCCGCGCTCTCGATCCCCTTCGTCATGAAGTTCGTCAAGGAGACGAAGGGCAAGGCCCTGGAGGAGATGGGCTAAAACCCCGCTGCCCCCTCCTCTTCAGGAAGCTGCCCCGGCTCAAGGACGCGTGCTCACTTGTCCTTCAGCCGGGGCAGTACGTTTTCGCAGAAGTGGTGCAGGCTGCGCCAGCCCTCGTCGACGGGCATCCCGCCGGAGAGCGGATGCAGGATGAGGCTCCCGGTGTCGCCCTTGGCGTACGTCACGCACTCCTCCGGAGTGAGCACCCGGTACACGCCCTCCGCGCGCAGCTCCTCGACCGTCGTCGCCGTCGACTTCACCGCCGAGTGGATGTCCCTGTTCTGCCAGGAGGCGTAGGTGCGGGCCTCGTGCAGGAAGTGGCGGCCGTGCTCGGCCCAGGTCCGCTCGGGGTCGTCGGCGATGTGCAGCAGCGGCGTCTCCGCGGCGGGCATCATCGTCCAGCCCTCGGTGCCGTGCTCGGCGAGCCGCTCCTCGTAGTACGTCTGGAGGTCCGGCAGATGGGCACTGGGGAAGAACGGCAGGCCGAGCCGGGCCGCGCGCCGGGCCGCCGCCTTCGAGGAGCCGCCGACGAGCAGCAGCGGATGCGGCTGGGTCAGCGGGCGCGGGGTGACGCGCACCGTGCGGCCGCGGAAGGCGAAGGGCTCACCGGACCAGGCCTTGAGCAGCGTCTCCAGAAGCTCGTCCTGGAGCTTGCCGCGCAGCTTGTAGTCGACACCGGCACGCGCGTACTCCTCCGGCCGGTAGCCGATCCCCGCGACGGTGACCAGGCGCCCGCCGCTCAGCAGGTCGAGCACGGCGATGTCCTCGGCGAGCCGCAGCGGGTCGTGCAGCGGGCCGATGATCGCGGAGACCGTCACGGAGATCCGCCGGGTGGCCCCGAACACCGCTCCGGCGAAGGCGAAGGGCGAGGGCAGCCAGTTGTTCTCGGCGCCGTGGTGCTCCTCGGTCTGGACGGTGGTGATGCCGCGGTCGTCCGCGTACGCGGACATCTCCAGGGCGGCCTTGTAGCGGTCGCTCAGCGCGGCGGGCGTGGCCGCGGGGTCGACGAGGTTGAAGCGTACGACTGTGACGGGCATGGGAACGTCCCCCTTCACCGTGCGTGGGCGGCGAGCGAAGGGGGACGGTAGTGGGCGCGGTGTCAGATGGGTAGCCCCGTGGAGGATGTTCCGGCGAGGTTGGCGCGGACCGGGCGTCCGGGCCGGGGGGCTTCGTCAGACGGAGAGCAGCTCGGACTCGCCGTCGCCCTTGCCGCCCGCTCCGGCGGCGTCCTTCTCGACCAGCGGGGTCTTCGGCAGGACCGCGTACAGCGCCGCCGCGATGACGATCGTGGCGAGCCAGCCCAGGCCGTGGCGGCCGATCCAGGAGGTGGCGAGCGGACCGCTGAACCAGTCGACCTTGGTGAAGAGCAGGCCCACCACCAGGGCGAGGGCCCACGCGGTCATGGCCTGCCAGGCGAAGCCCGCCTTGTACCAGTAGGCGCTGGTGCGCTTGGTGTCCATCAGGGCCTCGCCGTCGTACGTCTTGCGGCGCAGCATGTCGACGCCGAAGACGCCGATCCAGGCGGAGAACGCGACCGCGAGCAGGGTGAGGAAGGAGATGAACGAGCCCATGAAGCTCGTCGCCACGTTCATCAGGATGTAGCCGAAGACCAGGCTGATGACCGCGTTCACGCTGACCGCCCACGCGCGCGGGACCTTGATGCCGAGGGTCATCGCGGTGAAGCCCGCGGAGTACATCGACATCGAGTTGATCAGGAGCATGCCGATCAGGGCCATGATCAGGTACGGGACCGCGATCCACGTCGGGAGCAGCGAGCCGAGGAAGGAGACCGGGTCCGCCGCGGTGGAGAGCTTCGGCGCGGAGACCGCCATGACGGCGCCCATCAGGACCATCGGGACCACGACGATGCCGGCGCCGCCGACGGCGTGCCCGACCAGTGGCTTGTTGGAGGCCGTACGCGGCAGGTAGCGGGTGAAGTCCGGCCCGGTCGGGACCCAGCTGATGCCGCCCGCGGCGATCGTGCCGACACCGGCGACCATCATCGCGGTGGAGCCCGCGGGCTTGTCGAAGACGGCGGACCAGTCGGTCTCGGCGATCAGGTAGACCAGCACGAGGACGCTGAAGGCGCCGAAGGCGTACGTCGACCAGGTGCTGCAGATGTGCAGGATCTTGCGGCCGAGGCCACTGATCAGGAACGTGCAGGTGACGAAGGCGACCAGCGTCACCACGGTGAGCCAGGTGCTCGACTCGACGCCGAAGCAGATGTTCAGGACGGTGATGAGCGCGTAGGCGCCCGTGACCGCGTTGATCGTCTCCCAGCCCCAGCGGGCGACCCAGATCAGCGCGCCGGGGAAGAGGTTGCCGCGCTGGCCGAAGACCGCGCGCGAGAGCGTCATGCCCGGTGAGCCGCCGCGCTTGCCCGCGATGGAGATGAGCCCGACCAGGCCGTAGCTCAGCAGGGGCGAGACGAGCGCGACGACCAGGACCTGCCAGAAGTTCAGGCCGTTGGAGACGATCAGGCCCGCGCCCATGGTGAGCAGCAGAACGCTGATGTTGGCCGCTACCCAGGTGGGGAACAGCTCGCGGGTCCGGCCCGTGCGCTCGGCGTCCGGGACGGGCTCAAGGCCGCGCGTCTCGAGGGCGCCTTCGGTTTCGGCGGTGGTGCTCATGGGGGTGGGTCCGTGCCTCTCGCTCGGCTCGCAACGTCGCGATCCGTCGGTGGGGTAATCGCGATGGACTCTACGCGCGTTGATACGGAGAGCTCCATCGTACTTTAGTCCGAGTAGTCTCCTCTCACGGCTTATGTTCTTTGGAGGAAAACACAATCTGGGCCTCTGCGGGGGCCATGGCCGATACTGGACGGGTTATGGAAATCGTCATCCTTGCTGTAGTCATCGCCGTGGTCGTGATCGGCGCACTCGGCGGGCTCGTGGTCGGCAGCCGCAAGAAGAAGCGGCTGTCCTCGCAGGCCCCGTCGAGCACGCCCACCATCACCGCCCCTCCCGCCGAACCGAAGGTCGGCGACGAGGCCGAGACGCCGCGCGACGAAACGCGCAAAACGATCGAGGAGGTGAAGCTCCCGCTCGTCGAGCCGTCCGCCTTCCCCCCGGTCGTAGACGAGCCGGTGGCCGCGGAGCCGGCCGCCCCGGAGATCGAGACCCCCGAGCCGACCGCCGGACGCCTGGTCCGGCTGCGCGCCCGGCTCTCCCGCTCGCAGAACGCGCTCGGCAAGGGACTGCTCACGCTGCTGTCCCGCGAGCACCTGGACGAGGACACCTGGGAGGAGATCGAGGACACGCTGCTCACCGCCGACGTCGGCGTCGCCCCCACGCAGGAGCTCGTGGAGCGCCTGCGCGAGCGCGTCCGGGTCCTCGGCACCCGCACCCCCGAGGAACTGCGCACCCTGCTGCGCGAGGAGCTGCTCGCCCTCGTCGGCACCGACCTCGACCGCGCCGTGAAGACCGAGTCGGGCCTGGAGACGCCCGGCATCGTGATGGTCGTCGGGGTCAACGGCACCGGCAAGACCACCACCACGGGCAAGCTCGCGCGCGTCCTGGTCGCCGACGGCCGCTCGGTCGTCCTCGGCGCCGCGGACACCTTCCGCGCGGCCGCCGCCGACCAGCTGCAGACCTGGGGCGAGCGCGTCGGTGCCCGGACGGTGCGCGGGCCCGAGGGCGGCGACCCCGCCTCGATCGCGTTCGACGCGGTCAAGGAGGGCATCGCGGAGGGCGCGGACGTCGTCCTCATCGACACCGCGGGCCGGCTGCACACCAAGACGGGCCTCATGGACGAGCTCGGCAAGGTCAAGCGCGTCGTCGAGAAGCACGCCCCGCTCGACGAGGTGCTGCTCGTCCTCGACGCGACGACCGGACAGAACGGCCTGGTGCAGGCGCGGGTCTTCGCCGAGGTCGTCAACATCACCGGCATCGTCCTGACCAAGCTGGACGGCACCGCGCGGGGCGGCATCGTCGTCGCCGTCCAGCGCGAACTCGGCGTACCGGTCAAGCTCGTCGGCCTCGGCGAGGGCGCGGACGACCTGGCGCCGTTCGAGCCCGAGGCGTTCGTGGACGCGCTCATCGGCGACTGACGCCGGACGCGCGGACGCGGAGAAGGGCCCCCTCGCATGGTGCAGATGCGAGGGGGCCCTTCCGTGTGCGGGCCGGAGGTCCGGCGGGGCTATGCGGGGAAGCGGTGGGCGACGTACGCCAGGGTGCCGATGAGGATGCGGGCCTGCGGGGGTCCGGTCGCCGAGTCCAGCGCGGGGGAGCGCAGCCAGCGCACCGGGCCGAGGCCGCCGCGGTCGGACGGGGGTGCCGTGATGTGCTCGCCCGCGCCGAGGCCCCGCAGGTCGAGGCCCGCGTCGTCCCAGCCCATGCGGTAGAGCAGCCGGGGGAGTCCGGCCGCGGCGCCGGGGGCGACGAAGAACTGCGCGCGGCCCTCGGGCGTGACCGCCACCGGGCCGAGCGGCAGGCCCATCCGCTCCAGCCTGACCAGCGCGTGCCGCCCCGCTGACTCGGCCACTTCCAGGATGTCGAAGGCGCGCCCCACGGGCAGCAGCACGGCCGCTCCGGGGAACTCGGCCCAGGCCTTGGCCACTTCGTCCAGGGTGGCGCCCGCCGGGACCTCCCGGGCGAAGTCCAGCGGGTGGGCGCCCGGCGCCGCGCAGCCGGCGTCGCCGCAGGAGCAGACGCCGTCCAGGGCGCGGGCGCCGGGCACCGCGTCCCAGCCCCACAGGCCGGTGTACTCCGCCACCACCGTGCAGTCCGATGTGCGGCCGCGCCGCCGTGCTCCGGCCCGGGGCCTGTCGGTTCCCCGGATGCCGCCGATCGTGAAGCCCATGCCCCCTCCAACGGGTCGAGCGTGCCACGGTTACGTATAGGAATCGGTACGTGACTCTGTGCTCTGTAGGCGGCGCCAGATGGTTACAGGGGTGGTGCGCACGGCGACACACGCCCCGGCGCACTCCGCTCCGCCCACTTTCGGCCGTCCTATGTCAAGTGAATCGCTTGTAGCGGCGCGGGAGTTCATTCGAAGGGGTGGCGAATGGTGGCGTTTCCGCGATCGCCCTCGCCGGAGCGGTGATCGTAGGATTACTTTCGGTACACGGCACTGGAAATCCGAGCGCTCGTGGGTATGCCGGAGGCAAGTCGGTTTCCTGTTCGACGGGTGACATTCGCCGGACGGGCGGCCGCAACAGGCGGCATTCTGTTAGGGCTTGGCGTGACAGTGCACGGCGTGGACGGTGCGCAGGTGTCTCAAGGGATGGGGGCGTTCCAGTGGGCGGCAATGGCGGAAGCGGTGCGAACGCTGAGAAGCGCCCCAATGAGATGCTCACGTCCTGGTTCGTGCGCAGCGGCTGGTCCAAGGGCGAGCTGGCCCGGCAAGTGAACCGCAGGGCGCGGCAGTTGGGCGCCCACCACATCTCCACCGACACCTCGCGGGTGCGCCGCTGGCTGGACGGCGAGAACCCCAGGGAGCCCATCCCGCGCATCCTGTCCGAGCTGTTCTCCGAGCGGTTCGGCTGCGTCGTCGCCGTCGAGGACCTGGGCCTGCGCGCCGCCCACCGCACCCCCGCCTCCTCGGGCGTCGACCTGCCATGGACGGGGCCGCAGACCGTCGCGCTGATGAGCGAGTTCTCGCGCAGCGACCTGATGCTCGCCCGCCGCGGCTTCCTCGGCGCCTCGCTCGCGCTCTCCGCGGGCCCCGCCCTCATCGAGCCCATGCAGCGCTGGCTCGTGCCGACGCCGTCGTCGGCCCCGCCCCCGGAGCCCGAGCCCGTCGCCKCGCGCCGCCCCGCGCGGCTCTCCAAGCCCGAGCTCGACCTCCTGGAGTCCACCACGGTGATGTTCCGCCAGTGGGACGCCCAGTGCGGCGGCGGGCTGCGGCGCAAGGCCGTGGTCGGGCAGCTCCACGAGGTGACGGACCTGCTCCAGGAGCCCCAGTCCGACGCCACCTCCAAGCGCCTGTTCAGAGTCGCGGGCGAGCTGGCCGAGCTGGCGGGCTGGATGAGCTACGACGTAGGACTCCAGCCCACCGCCCAGAAGTACTTCGTCCTCGCCCTGCACGCCGCGAAGGAGGCGGGCGAGAAGCCCCTCGGGTCGTACATCCTCTCCAGCATGAGCCGCCAGATGATCCACCTCGGCCGGCCCGACGACGCGCTCGAACTGATCCATCTCGCGCAGTACGGCAGCCGGGACTGCGCGGGACCGCGCACCCAGGCCATGCTGTATGCGATGGAGGCACGCGCGTACGCCAGCATGGGCCAGCCCGGCAAGTGCAAGCGGGCCGTGCGCATGGCCGAGGACACCTTCGCCGACGCGCTGGACTCCGGCGAGCCGGAGCCGGACTGGATCCGCTTCTTCTCCGAGGCCGAGCTCAACGGAGAGAACGCCCACTCGTACCGGGACCTGGCCTACGTGGCGGGCCGCAGCCCGGCCTACGCCTCACTGGCGGAGCCCGTCATGGACCGTGCCGTCGAGCTCTTCGAGAAGGACCAGGAACACCAGCGCTCGTACGCGCTGAACCTCATCGGCAAAGCCACCGTCCACCTGCTCCAGCGCGAGCCCGAGCAGAGCACGGTCCTCGCGGGCCAGGCCCTGGACATCGCCAAGAAGGTGCGCTCGGAGCGGGTCAACACCCGGCTGCGCAAGACCGTCGACACCGCCGTCCGCGACTTCGGCGACGTCGCCGAAGTCGTGCAGCTCACCGAGCGGCTCGCCATCGAGATGCCGGAAACCGCGGAGGCGGTCTGAGATCCGGCACGACCGGCCCCGGCCGCGGCAGGACCATCCCGAACAGCCCGACTCGGCTCCCCCACGCCAGGTCATCCGGATGGCCGCCGCGGCCGGTCTCTGGGTTCCGCGCAGGGTAGGCAGCCGCGTCCCGGCCGACCCGGCAGTTCATGGGGGCGTAACACGCCCGACCTCTTCGTCACTGCGGTGAAACACCGAGGGGCCCCCGCCGAAACCGCGCTGCGCCAGTGTTCTGGCGCATAACCGGCTCCCACCCCACGGGGGGTTCGCCGCACGGCCGCATACGACGACGAGGAGACGCCGATGCCCCCAGGCATCACGATCGCCGCAGACACCCCCGAGCTGTCTGCCGCGAACACCGGGTTCATGCTCATCTGTTCCGCCCTGGTGATGCTCATGACGCCGGGACTCGCCTTCTTCTACGGAGGCATGGTCCGCGTCAAGAGCACCCTGAACATGCTGATGATGAGCTTCATCAGCCTGGGCATCGTCACCATCCTGTGGGTGCTGTACGGCTTCTCCGTCGCGTTCGGCACCGACCACGGCAGCCTCTTCGGCTGGGACGGCGACTTCGTCGGGCTCAGCGGCCTCGGCATCAACCAGCTCTGGGACGGCTTCACCATCCCGGTCTACGTCTTCGCCGTCTTCCAGCTCATGTTCGCCGTCATCACGCCCGCGCTGATCAGCGGCGCCCTCGCCGACCGCGTGAAGTTCACCGCCTGGGCCCTGTTCATCGCCCTGTGGGCCACGGTCGTGTACTTCCCCGTCGCGCACTGGGTGTGGGGCACCGGAGGCTGGGCCTTCGAGCTCGGCGTCATCGACTTCGCGGGCGGCACGGCCGTGCACATCAACGCCGGAGCCGCGGCGCTCGGCGTCATCCTGGTCATCGGCAAGCGCGTCGGCTTCAAGAAGGACCCGATGCGGCCCCACTCGCTGCCGCTCGTCATGCTCGGCGCGGCCCTGCTCTGGTTCGGCTGGTTCGGCTTCAACGCCGGCTCATGGCTCGGCAACAACGACGGCGTGGGCGCGCTCATGTTCCTCAACACCCAGATCGCCACCGCCGCCGCCATGCTCGCCTGGCTCACCTACGAGAAGATCAGGCACGGCGCCTTCACCACGCTCGGCGCGGCGTCCGGCGCGGTCGCGGGGCTCGTCGCCATCACCCCGTCCGGCGGCTCCTGCTCCCCGCTCGGCGCCATCGCCATCGGCGCGATCGCCGGTCTGCTCTGCGCCATGGCGGTCGGCCTGAAGTTCCGGTTCGGCTACGACGACTCCCTCGACGTCATCGGCGTCCACCTCGTGGGCGGTGTCGTCGGCTCCGTCCTCGTCGGCTTCTTCGCCACCGGCGGCGGCCAGTCGGACGCCACGGGCCTCTTCTACGGAGACCACACCTTCACCCAGCTGTGGAAGCAGCTCGCGGGCGTCGGCGCCGTCCTCGCCTACTCCCTGATCGCCTCCGCGGTGCTCGCCCTCCTGATCGACAAGACGATCGGGATGCGGGTCAGCGAGGATGTCGAGGTCTCCGGCATCGACCAGGTCGAGCACGCCGAGACCGCGTACGACTTCAGCGGCGCGGGCGGCGGCACGGCACCCCGCACGGCGGCGGCGCCCGCCCCGGCCGCGGACACACCCCAGGCGAAGGCAGAGCGGAACAAGAAGGTGGACGCATGAAGCTCATCACCGCGGTCGTCAAGCCGCACCGGCTCGACGAGATCAAAGAGGCGCTCCAGGCCTTCGGCGTCCACGGCCTGACCGTCACCGAGGCCAGCGGATACGGCCGCCAGCGCGGACACACCGAGGTCTACCGGGGCGCCGAGTACACGGTCGACCTCGTACCGAAGATCCGTATCGAGGTGCTCGTCGAGGACGAGGACGCCGAACAGCTCATCGAAGTCGTCGTCAAGGCGGCCCGTACCGGCAAGATCGGTGACGGGAAGGTCTGGTGCGTCCCCGTCGACACGGCGGTGCGGGTGCGCACCGGCGAGCGCGGACCCGACGCGCTCTGACCGGCCCGGCCGGACACGCGCCACCAAGCGGAACCGAGTGGGACTGGACAGGAGCTGCCGGGTGAGGGACATGAACACAGAAACGGCTTCCGAAGCGGAAGACTCCGGACCCAGCGGCTACGCGGCGGCCCGGCTGCGGCTCCTCCACGAGGAGTCGCGGTCCGGGCCGCCGCGCCGTTCCGCCCTCTCCGGACTCACCGACGACTGGCTCGCCGGGCTGTTCCGCGCCGGTGGCGGCCCCGAAGGCATGCCCGAGGGCGCCGCGCTCGTCGCCGTGGGCGGCTACGGCAGGGGCGAACTCTCCCCGCGCAGCGACCTCGACCTGCTCCTGCTGCACGACGGCAGCGCCGACGCGGCCCGGGTGGCCGCGCTCGCCGACCGGCTCTGGTACCCCGTGTGGGACCTCGGGCTCGCCCTCGACCACTCCGTGCGCACCCCGGCCCAGGCGCGCAAGACCGCGGCCGAGGACCTCAAGGTCCACCTCGGGCTGCTCGACGCGCGGCACCTCGCGGGCGACGCGGGGCTGACCACCGGTCTGCGGGCCGCCGTCTTCGCCGACTGGCGCAACCAGGCACCCAAGCGGCTGCCCGAACTGCGCGAGCTGTGCGAGGAACGGGCCGAGCGCCATGGCGAGCTCGGTCATCTGCTCGAACCCGACCTGAAGGAGGCGCGGGGCGGTCTGCGCGACCTCACCGCGCTGCGTGCCGTCGCCGCGTCCTGGCTCGCCGACGCCCCGCGCGAGGGTCTCGCCGACGCCCAGCGGCGGCTGCTCGACGTCCGCGACGCCCTGCACCTGGTCACGGGACGGGCCACCGACCGGCTCGCGCTCCAGGAGCAGGACCAGGTCGCCGACGCCCTCGGCCTGCTCGACGCCGACACCCTGCTGCGCCAGGTGTACGAGGCCGCCCGCGTCGTCTCCTACGCCGGTGACGTCACCTGGCGCGAGGTGGGCCGTGTGTTGCGGGCCAGGTCGGTGCGGCCACGGCTGCGGGCCGTCCTCGGCGGCGGCCGGACGGCCACCGAGCGCTCACCGCTGGCCGAGGGCGTCGTGGAGCAGGAGGGCGAGGCCGTGCTCGCCCGCGCCGCGCGGCCCGAACGCGATCCCGTCCTGCCGCTGCGGGCCGCCGCGGCCGCCGCGCAGGCCGGTCTGCCGCTCTCCCTGCACGCCGTGCGCCGGCTCGCCGCGGCCGCGCGTCCGCTGCCCACGCCGTGGCCCGCCGAGGCCAGGGAACAGCTCGTGACGCTGCTCGGCGCGGGGCGGCCGACCGTCCAGGTCTGGGAGGCACTGGAGGCGGAGGGGCTCATCACACGGCTCCTGCCCGACTGGGAGCGGGTGCGGTGCCGTCCGCAGCGCAACGCCGTGCACACCTGGACCGTCGACCGGCACCTGGTGGAGACGGCCGTACGGGCCGCCGGTCTCAGCCGGCGGGTGGGGCGGCCCGACCTGCTCCTCGTGGCGGCCCTGCTGCACGACATCGGCAAGGGCTGGCCGGGGGACCACTCCGTGGCCGGGGAGACCATCGCGCGGGACATGGCGGCCAGGGTCGGCTTCGACCCCGCCGACGTGGCCGTCCTCGCCCGTCTCGTCCGCCACCATCTGCTGCTCGTGGAGACGGCTACCCGGCGCGACCTCGACGACCCGGCGACGGTACGCGGTGTCGCCGAGGCCGTCGGCTCCGCGGGGACGCTCGAACTGCTGCACGCGCTGACCGAGGCGGACGCCCTGGCGACCGGTCCCGCTGCCTGGTCGGCGTGGCGCGGGGCGCTCGTCGCCGACCTGGTGAAACGGGTGGACGCGGTGCTCGCGGGCGATGAGCCGGAGAGCGCGTCGGCGGACGGCGCCGCGCCATCGGCCGAACAGGAGCGGCTGGCCGTGGAGGCGTTCCGTACCGGCGCTCCCGTGCTGTCGCTGCGGCCCTTTGAGGAGGCGGAGGCGCTCGGCATGGAGCTGGTCGTGGCCGTGCCCGACCAGCCGGGGGTGCTCTCCGCCGTGGCCGGGGTGCTCGCGCTGCACCGGCTCGCGGTGCGGACGGCGGAGCTGCGCGAGGTGGCGCTGCCGTCCGGCATCGACTCCTCGGTGCTGCTGCTGAGCTGGCGGGTGGCCGCGGAGTACGGGTCCCCGCCGCAGGCCGCGCGGCTCCGGGCCGATCTCGTGCGGGCCCTCGACGGCTCGCTCGACATCGCGGCCCGCCTCGCGGAACGCGACGCCGCCTA